>JAKAAS010000145.1 GCA_021802225.1 Bacillota bacterium | reverse complement strand
GGCCAATGGTCCAGCCGGCCCCGGCTCCCTGACGGCCCCCGTGTGGTGGAAATGGCGCTGGCGGCGGGCTTTCGGGTGATCCGCCACCGCCGCGCAGAGGGATTTGTCTCGACGTCGGAGTGGAGCGCCGGCCGTCATGTTTTTGTCTTTGAAATCAACGCTCCCGCCACCTAACCCTGTTGGGATTGTTGCGCTGACCATGAGGCGCCAGACGGATGTCCAGCCCTTCGGGCCCACCCGCTTGTCCCCTCATGGCTACCGCCTCAGCCGCGGGAAGCAGGCACTGTGTTCAATTCGCCAAGAGGAGATGAGCCGTGACGCCGCCTAGCACACATGAAGGATTCCGCCCAATATGGGTTGACGGCTTGCCGCTGTTTGCCGGATACCTGCCGGCCTCCATGGCATTTGGCATGGCCGCGCGCCACCTGGGATTTTCGCCGTGGGGCACCATGGCAATGTCCGCGTTGATTTATGCAGGCACCAGTCAATTTGCCATGGCGAGTCTGTGGGCGGGACATGCTCCGGCCTGGCTGGATATTGTGACGGTCTGGCTTATCAATATGCGCCACATGGGTTACGGGCCGGCACTGACAGCACGCCAGCGCCTGTCCGACCCGAACCTCCCAATCATGACGGGGTGGGGCCTGACGGATGAGGTGTTCGCGGTGTCTGTCAGGCATCCGCACAGCACCTTGCTTTATCACGGGGGTGTGACGCTGGTGGCGTACAGCGCCTGGATTCTGGGCACGGCAGCCGGTGCCGCTTTTGGAGGGGTCATTCTCCACACCCTCCCATCGGCGGGCAGTGCGCTGATTTTTGTCCTGCCAGCGCTGTTCATCGCCATCCTGTGGCACTGGATACAGCCAGAACCCGGCCGGTGGGACCGCCGGGTTCTCGCCGTGCTCGCCCTGACGGCGGGGCTGTATGCCGTGGCCCGCCTGTCAGGACTTGGGACGATGGCGGTGCCTCTGGCCGCGGCAGGAGCCGCTGGAGCCGACACCGCAGGAGCCCGTATGGCCAGGCGCCGCCGGAGGGTCCCGTGAATAATTTGCTGGGGGGCTTTGGGATAGTGGTGGTCCTGGCGGCTTTAGGGACATGGGCGGAGCGTGTCCTGCCATGGACATGGGCCATTAGGGCCCATGCCAAGCAGTCCCGCGCCTTGAGTCGTCTCGATCCTTTTGTGCGGGCTTTTGCGCCGGCGGTGGTGATGGCTCTCTTGCTCTCCTCGGTTTGGTCTGCCGCCCCGACAGAAACGGCATGGCGCGTGCTCGCGGCCAGCGCGGCCACGGTGCTGGCCTCCTGGAGATTTCGCTCCCTGGCTGTGAGCATTGTGGTGGGGATGGGATCGTTCTGGATTCTTCATTTGCTGTGAGTGTCACTAATGGCGGCTTCCAGCCGTCGCCCGTGAAGACTTCCCGGCTGATTGTGCACTGAAGCCTCAGGAGTGGACGCAAGGATCTTAAAAACGTTTCGGTTGTCTCAATTCTACTCATTGACGTCTATTCCCCTTAATGGCACAATTCTCTCACTAGCGAACAGAAGGGAGGTGGGCATTTTGCAAATTCATTCTAAAACCAGATGGTACTGGCTGTTTCTCCTGCCATTCATCGGCACTCTGTGGCCGCCGATATTTGCTTCGTACCGGCCGACATTGGCAGGATTTCCCTTTATGTACTGGTATCTTATCCTATGGATTTTCCTTGTCGCTATCTTAAGCGGCATTATTTATTTCATTGACACGCATTAGAACTGACGGAGGAGAAAGGGGAGTACCATGTACTGGTCAGCATTTATTGTTTTTCTTATCCTCTTTGTTCTGGTGACGATCCTAGGATTTTATGCGGCGCGCTGGCATCACGGGGACATGGACCTTATCGAGGAATGGGGTCTGGCGGGCAGGCGCTTTGGGACCTTCGTGACATGGTTTCTGCTAGGCGGAGACTTGTACACGGCGTACACATTTATTGCGGTTCCAGCCTTGGTTTACGGGGCCGGGGCTTTTGGTTTCTTTGCGGTGCCGTACACTATTGTGGTATTTCCCATTATGTATATTGTGATGCCGCGGCTCTGGCGCGTGTCCAAGCAGCGCAACTACGTGACCGCGGCGGACTTCGTGCGCGGCCGTTTTGATAGTTCGCTTTTGGCATTGGCGGTAGCCCTGACGGGAATTCTCGCGACAATGCCCTATATCGCGCTGCAGTTGACGGGCATACAGGCGGTGCTCACCGCCATGGGACTGTCAGGACACGGGATCATGAAAGATTTGCCGCTGATTATCGCCTTCGTGATTCTGGCGGCCTACACCTACACCAGCGGGTTGCGGGCTCCAGCCCTGACGGCCATATTAAAAGACTTGCTCATATACGTGACAGTCATCGTGGCCTGCATTGCCATTCCGATGCAGCTGGGCGGCTACGGCCATATTTTCCATGTGGCGGCGGCCGCCCTGCCAGCCAAAAAAGGGTCATTGATCTTGTCGCCTAAACTGTTCAGCGCTTTCGCCACGCTGGCTTTAGGCTCTGCTTTCGCTCTTCTCCTCTATCCGCACGCCGTGACTGGAAGTTTGGGGGCTAAGAGCGGTCGCACCATTCAGCGCAACGCAGCGCTCTTGCCGCTGTATTCCCTGGCGCTGACTTTTATTGCCTTGCTGGGATACATGGCCATCGCCGCCGGCATTCACACGACAGACACGAACTTGGTGGTGCCGCTGCTGTTTCTGAAGACTCTCCCCACGTGGTTTGCTGGATTCGCCTTCGGCGCCATCGCCATTGGCGCGCTTGTCCCTGCCGCCATTATGGCGATCGCTGCGGCCAACTTGTTCACCCGCAACATTTACCGGGAGTACTTCGCAGCTAAAACGGGGCGAAACCGCGAGGCTCAGGTCGCGAAAATTGTGGGGATGATCGTGATTATCGGGGCCCTGTTCTTTATTGTCGTGATCCCTCTGCAGTACGCGATTTACTTTCAGACTCTGGGGGGCATCTGGATTCTGCAGACGGTGCCAGCCATTATGTTCGGCCTTTACACCCGGTGGTTCCACCGGTGGGCGCTGTTGCTGGGATGGCTCGTGGGCATGGTGGTGGGCACCGGCATGGCGGCGGCCGAGTCTTTCAAGACCTCGCTCTACCCTCTGCATTTTGGACATTCCGTGATCTTGGCCTATGCCGGGATCTGGGCCATCATCGCCAATATCGTAGTGACGGTAGTGCTGACTCTCATATTCAACGGCATGCGCGTGTCCAATGGCCAGGACGGCACCCTTGCTGAGGATTACACGACAGAACCTGTGGAGGGCGCGGCGGCGCGCTGACTGCCGGCCTGTTAAAGAACTAGGGAGGGGCCTGCCGGATTCGCGGCAGGCCCCTCCCTAGTTTTCGCTGCATGCTTACCCAGGTCCCGGAGCTTTGGGGTACGGCTTGAGCCGCAAGGCGCCCACGACCCCTAACAGCAGCAATATGCCGATAGTGGTAAAGGCTGGGACGAGCCCCACGGTCCGCGCGACAACCCCTGCCCCAAATGCTCCGAGGCCGCCGCCAATGCCGAGAATCAGGCCGCGCAGGGTCAATACCCGGGGCCGGATGGCTTCTGGCGTGGTGCGCTGGATCCAGGTGATGATGGACCCATTGAAGAAGACATTCAGCATCCCGCCGAAAAAGAGGATGATCAGGGCCGCGGTAATGGTGTGCACATGGGACACGGCGAACATGGTCAGGGCGAGGCCGAAGAAGCCGACGATCATCAGGTTTCGGTAATTCTTCGGACGCAGCCAGCGCTGCAGTCCCCGGCTGCCCACCATGGCTCCCAGGGCGATGGCTACCAAAGCCCAGGAGTAATGGGCTGTGGGCTGGTTCCACAAGCTCCTCATGGCCGGCGCTGTGAGCACGTTGGCGCCGCCCAGGGCCATCATGGCGAGAATGGAAATCGCCGTGAGAATGAGCAGGGTTGGGCTCGTCCGGTAGTATTGGACGGCCTCCTGGATTTTGGTCAGAAATCTTCCTTGCATGGCCTCCACAGTTGGGGCCCAGAAGTCCCGCCCGGCATGAATGCCCATGATAGCCAAGGCTGAAATCACGAAAGTGACGGCGTCTACGCTGAAGCCGAATACGACACCAAATTTCAGTATGAGAAATCCCGCGGCGATATAGGACACCACCTGGGCCACGGATGCCCACAGTTCCATCTGGGCATTGGCTCGGTCGTTAACGTCGGGGTCGCCGGCCAGGGAGGGCTGCACCGAGCGCACGACGGGACGGTAGAATGTGGCCAGAGAATACATGAGAAACATGGCCACGGTGGCCCATAGCAGGGTGTGAATGAAGGGGATGCTGATGACGAGCGCCGCGCGGCCCAGATCCCCAGCGATCAGGACCACTTTCTTGTTCAGGCGGTCGATGAAACCCGCAACCAGCCCGCTCCACACCACGCCCGGCCAGAAAACCATGGAAAGCACCAGACCGAGCGCCGCAGGATTGTGGCGGGAAACGTCAAGGGCAAAGATCGCTATGGCCACTTCTGTAAAGTCATCACCAAAAATAGAAAAGGTCTGAGCGATAATCAGCCGAACAACACTGCGCGGCAGGGAGGCTGAATGGGTTCGGGATGCATTCGACGACAAGATCTCTTCCGACCCCTTCCTGAGCAATTGCGATATGCATACATGACTCAGCGACATCATACGCCAACAGGGAAGGATGGTCTGTCGATCGCTGTCTTGATGGAAAAAAACGGTGGAAATCAGCTGATTTTGACAGGCAAGCGGCGCAGTCCGCGCAGCAGTACATTAGGTTGATAGAGTGCGGGGCCCGCTACCCGTACCCGGCGGCTGAGCAGGTGTTCTAGAGCGATAGCGCCTTCCATCCGGGCCAGAGACGAGCCCAGACACATATGGATGCCGCGGCCAAAGGCAAGGTGAGGATTGGGATCGCGGTGAATATCGAAAGAATCGGGATTGGCAAAAGCCCCAGGGTCCCGGTTCGCCTGTGCCAGCACGAGCGTCACCGAGGCGCCTTGAGGAATGAGGGTGGACCCCAGGACGGCATCGTCTCGCGCCATGCGCCCGTCTAGCTGCACCGGCGACTCAAACCGCAAACATTCTTCGACGGCGTCCGGGTAGGATGCCTGGCGTCCCCGGAGTTCATACAGCGCGCCAGGCGTGCTCAAAATTCGGTATGCTCCCAGACTGATTAGGTTGGCGGTGGTCTCGTGTCCTGCGACCAGCAAGAGCAGGGACATGGTCAGCAGCTCGCCAGCCGTTAAAGCGCTGCCTTCGTGGTCCCTGCCAGCAGCAAGGTCGCTCAGCAAATCGTCACCGGGCTCATCCTGTTTGCGCTGCACCAGGGTGTGGAAATAGTCGAGAAGCTGCCACCGGGCCGTGGCGCCAGCTTGGCGGACGTCCGCCGACTGAGTGGGGTCGACCATCAGGGCGATTTTTTGTGAGAGGCGGCGAAACAGCGGCCGGTCCTCTTGGGGAACTCCCAGCAGTTCGGCTATGACCAGCGCGGGCAGGGGCAAGGCATAGTCCTCGACGAGGTCGCTTGAAGACTGGCGGCTCATCTCGTCCAGCAGATCGTCGGCCAGAGCGGATATGAAAGGCCGCAGCCGTTCAAGGTGGCGCTGTTGAAAAGCGCGGGTGACCAGGGAGCGCAGGCGGGTGTGCGCGGGGGGATTGACCACCAGCATGCTCGGGGCCATCTCGGGAAGGTGCTGGTAAGACTCAGGAATGGGATAGGATGGCGGCGTGC
>JAKAAS010000144.1 GCA_021802225.1 Bacillota bacterium | reverse complement strand
GCGTGACTCAAGAGGAATTGATCACTCCTCTACATTAATTAATAACTTTAATTATATAAAAAAATCCTCAAAAGTCTACGCTGTCGGCCAATACCGCCGCATAAAATTCTTCCCGCATGGGCCGAATCCACGGGTTATCCATGTTGGGATGGGTCCGGTTGGTCAAGAGCACCGCTACCAATTGGCGGCCGGGTATTGCGACCAACGACGTTCCGGTGAATCCGGTGTGCCCAAACGCGTCTGGTGGCCAAGGCACATTCGGCAACTGAGGGCAGCCTGCTAGCATCCATCCGAGTCCTCTCCCCGCAACCACTGGTTGTACGGCTTCTTCGAACGGTGATTGGTTGAGTTGAGACAACCACCAGATTCCATACTGTAGGACACTTCGGGCCGTTGAAAACAACCCCGCATGACCCAATGCTTGTCCCCATACAGCTACCACCCTATTTTGGGCTTCGCCCTGTATGATGCGTTGGCGAGTGGGGCAATAGCGTGTAGCAGCCACGGACGCCGTGAGAGGGTCTACGCGCTCCTTTAAACAGATCGGTGGCGCCGGCAATACGTCCTCTTGAACCACGCGAACAAGCGGCTTGCCCCATACTCTTTCAACGATTAGCCCAAGGAGAAAGTATCCGATGTCACTATAAACAGCCTGATGTTTACTGTCCGTCACGGTAAGAGTCCGCACGCGTTCCCAAATAGCGGCAGGCGTTGGGAGGTATGATGATCCAATAACCTCGAATCCCGAAGGCAACCCTGCTGTGTGAGATAGAAGGGCCCGAATCGTCTGGCGCTGAACGCTGACCGACAATTCGGGCATCCAGTGTCCAATCGGGTTATTGAGTGCCAATCGGCGATGTTGGCTTGCCACAAGGATCGCAGGGAGGGTTCCTATGACTTTGGTAAGTGATGCCAAATCAAACCATGTATCCGGCGTAATTGGGTCCAGCCCACTCTGTGTTGTCCAACCCGCGGAGCCCAACGTCATTTCCCCACTGCGGTATATTCCCCATGCGGCTCCATAAATGTGCTCTGGAACAAAGCGCTGCACAATGGACTTGAGCTTCATCGCTAGTTCCATGTTTTTCACCTTCCTGACGCAGGATCCCCGGCTTCCCGAAGACCATCGCCAATAAAATTGAGGGACAGAACCGTTAAAGTAATCATGACACCGGGAGCCACAACCGCTATAGGCTGAACCCCCAGCGCTTGTTGTGCCGAAACCAACATATTGCCCCAAGTGGGAATGGACGGCGAAATACCAAATCCCAGAAAATCTAAGGCGGCCTCGAGTAGCATAGCCCGTGCTACGGCAAATGTTAAAGACACAGTAATGGGACCCATGGCGCTAGGGAGGAGATAGCGCGTGATAATTCGCCCCGTAGGGGATCCCATGGCATAGGCGCCTTCAACCATGGGTGTCTCTCGTACGCTGAGAAACACTCCCCGGACGATGCGTGCGGTGCCCATCCAACTAAAAACACCAATAAACAAAATCATGGACAGAACATTTAATCCGGTATAGGATGCCAGAACGAGCAAGATAAACAGATCTGGGACCGATAGCATCAGGTCAACCAAACGCATCAGCACCGTATCGACCCATCCGCCGTAATAACCTGCCACGGCTCCGGTGCCAATACCTAAGGTCGTCGAGACAGAAGCCGCCGCAAACGCGACGAATAATGAGACACGCCCCCCATATAAAAGTCGGCTCAAAATATCTTCTCCCAAAGCATTGGTACCGAGCGGATGATTTACTGTACCTATGGGCGCATAGGGAAGCAATAAATCCATGTGGTTCGGAGGCGTGGACACCAGGAAAGGAGCTGCTAAAGCCGACAAAATAATGAGAATAAGAACAACCACGGATGTGATAGCCATACGGTTGCGTCGAAATCGCCGAAGCCATAAATAGCGTGGCAAGGTTCGATTGTCGACAACTTCCACACTCTCGGAATTGTCAACGGTTGCAGTCGCCATTGCAGCACCTCATTTCCCATAACTAATTCGCGGGTCCATCACGGCGTAAAGCAGATCAGCCACCAAATTGCTCAGCACTATCAATGACGCAGTTAACATAATCATGGCAATTTCCACGGGATAATCCTGTGACTGCAACGCGTCAAAGAATAGTCGCCCAACTCCAGGCCATGAAAACACAATTTCTGTTAGCACCGCACCGGAAAAAAAGAAAGGAATGTCGAGCGCAATAACCGTTAACAGCGGTATCATTGCGTTACGTAACGCATGTTTGAACAGTATTCGCATACCTGAGACGCCTTTGGCTCGTGCGGTTCGCATGTAATCTTGATGCAAAACCTCTACCAAGCTTGACCGAAGATAACGACTCCATCCCGCTGCCGACACTCCGCCTAATGTCAGTGACGGGAGCACGAGGTGGACCAAATAATTGCCTAAAGAGGGATTAGAAAAAGATGATTGACCAGCAATCGGGAACCATCCCAAGTCCATCCCAAAAATGAGCTGTAAAACATATCCAAGCCAAAATACCGGCATCGCCCAAACCACGTACGCCAAAAATGCTGACATATAGTCTACCGCAGTGTTTGGTTTCACGGCACCAATGATCCCTACCGTTATTCCGAGAGAGCCTGCCACCACAATGCCGCCCACCATTAAGCTGCCCGTGGCGGCCAGATGACTCGCTATCATGTTGGCCACGGGCAGCCCAGTACTAATGGAGTAACCCCAATTTCCTTGAATCCAGGCGGAGGCCCAATCAAGATATTGCTGCCAAATCGGCAAATTCAAGCCGAAGCGGATCTCCATCAGGTGGAGGGTCTGCGCTGTCACGTGAGGATTGCGTGCATATACCGCTAATGGCCCCCCGGGTGCCAAATGCATCAGGGCAAACGAAGCCACTGAGGTGAGAAACAGCAAGACAACGCTTTGTCCAACTCTTTTAACCACATACGTCGTCATGTTTTGCGCTCACTTCATACGCCAATTTTGAAAGTTCCAGAAGGTTGCAAAAGCATAGGCATTGGGATCGTAACCTGTCAGATTTTTGTTAGCCATGGTCAAGCTGTCACTCCACCACAGAAATATATCAGGCACCTGTTGCGATAATATCCGGTCAACCTGGTGGTACAATGGAGCGCGTGCCGCTTGCGAAAAGGTCGTCGCTCCCTCCGTCAATAATTTGTTCACCGTGGAGTTATCGTATCGGGCATAATTTCCTCCCGCGGGGTTGACCAAAAGAGAGTTGGCTCCAAGCCAATGGTACGAATCCGATTCCGGATCCGGACCTTGTACCCATGAAAGCAGAAAGGCATTCAGACCGGTTTTGGAATACAATGGACCACCTGATGCGAGCATGGCATTGGGATCCACGAGGCGGATGTTGACCGGAACTCCAATTTTTCCCCAATCGGCTTTGATTACACGAGCAATTAATCCATTTTCCGGGTCTGTGGACGAAGAATACAAGGTAATCTTCAAGGGTTGGCCATTTTTAGTCATCACGCCATGCACCTCATGAAACCCGTGGGACGTTAAGAGTTGACGGGCTTTAGCCAAGCTAAATGGATATTTTTTAATACCAACAGTGGTCCCTTGCCACGAGTTTACTGGTTGCGAGTAGTAGGCAGGTGTGCCATAACCGCCGAGAACCGTTTGGATTAGTTGCTGCTTGGGCGTGGCATAATCCAAAGCTTGGCGTACATAGACGTCTTTAAACAATCCTTGTTCCACCAGGGTGATATTTTTCCAGCTCAAAGTGGGGTTCGTGTAGCCTCGAATATTACTGTGTTTAATGGCGGCTTGATACTGCGTGGGACTAATAGGATTGGACAAATCAATCAGGTCTATGGCGCCGGACTCTAATTGTGCTATTGCCGTGGTGGGACTGGGGACAATGTCCATAACGACGGAGTGAATGTGCGGTGCTCCCCGGAAATAGTGCGGGTTGGCTGCAAATTTTAAATACCCCCCTTGAACCCATTTCACCAGTTTCAGTGGTCCGGTCCCTATGGGGTGTCGGGCAAATGCCGTATCCGAACTTAGCTTGCTGATGGGAACCGATCCCAATATGTGCTCGGGTATAATACGGATATAGCTCACCGCCTGTAAAAACAAATTGGCGGGCAACGTATGCTTGAGGGTTATCGTGACGGCAAAAGGTCCGTTTGCGGTAATCGATTGCACTTGACTTGCGATAATGGGAGGGACAGCTGTTGCTGCTGTCTTAGGATTGACATCCACATGAAAAGTAAACACAACATCTTTGGAGGTAAAAGGTTTCCCATCTTGCCATAGTACGCCATGGCGCAGTTGAAAGGTCCAGGTCTTATGACTGGAGGACACTGACCATGTTTTAGCCAAAGATCCTTGAAAGCCTCCGTGCGGTGTAAACGACACGAGTGAATTAAAAATTCCCGATTCAGCATTTACGTCGGCGAGTGTGCTGCCGAATATAGGATTCAATGTCGTGGGCTCGGTATTCTCCGCGACAACCAACGGGCCGGGATGGGCTTGAGACGTCGTCGAGGCGGCTCCACAACCTCCTAAGAGCCCCATGATTGCCAACGATAGTCCTAAGCCCATATAACGTCGCGCGCCTTTGTTCTGTTTCTTCATTTTCATCCTTCTTCCTTATATCAATGGAATTCCGTGTCAAAGCATTCCGTTATCCGGCCCAGTGGGACCACCTGTAGCAGAGTCAGGCCAGGGCAGGAGTATATGACGAGCGCACTTTTCCCGATCGTCCGCTGTGAGACCCTTGCGCAGCTCAACGTGCATGGACACGGGGTTCCCCTCAATACGGCCGGATCCGTCCCCCGACACCCGAATAGTCGCGACCCCCGTAGCCACGATATCTATAACAGATGGGTTGCGACTGACCGGCATTAAAACCTCGAGCACGGAATCGCTTTGTCGAGCCGGATTGTACGGAAAATAGAACATTAGGGACGCGTCGTTAATGGTCCACAAATCGCCGCCATACTTCTTGGTGGCAAATCCTCTCTCGCGAACCCTGTAGCGTTCTATGCCATTGATTGTCACATTCCCAGATATCGGCTGTGTGGCCTGCTTCGTCGGAATAGTGAGACTTAAGACTATACGGTTATCGGCCAAGACCTTGAGCATGACATGAATGTACGGATCAGATGCCGTGCCGGACGATATCTTTGCATCCACCCCTTTAGCGACCCACCGAACAGGCAACGATTCGATAAACGGTTGGTGGGAAATAGCTTCGACTTCCGATGTCCACCAAATCGGTGAACTCCACGCTCGATGGCCATCATGTTGTTGGACGAACACATAACAAAAACCTGAATGATGTGCATGGCTCCTCAAATCCACGGTAAATAACCCGCGGTCTGACGCAGGTTCTGCCATCCAGACCTGTTCATTGTTAACGTATACGGCAATTCGATCGATGAGTGCCGTGCCCACCGCATTGATGGTTAACACGTCTCCCAGTCCCTCCACGCATTCCCCCATGAAGTGTTCACCTAACATGACTTTCAACTGAATTCTCGCACCGGTTGTCGCGAAGGTACGGCGTGCCCAAAAAGATTCCCATAAGGCGTCACGTGTCAACTCCTCGGCCCAGATGCCGGTCAAACCCCGATAATTACAGGTATCATCCGACAGAAATTCCACTTCCGGAGGCGCCAGGGGATTATGTCCCAAATTTTGACCAGGAATATAATTGGCTTTTCTGCGCCCGCCAAAGGTCGGCTGACCGGGTCGGCAATCGTGCGAATCGCTGCCCCCCAAGAAGTATG
>JAKAAS010000143.1 GCA_021802225.1 Bacillota bacterium | reverse complement strand
GTCATAAAATCTCCATCAAATTCTTCGGGGGTCACAGTAGCCAGCAGGGTGTCGGTCACCACGATGGCATAGGCATGGCGCTTAGTCCATGACCGGACTGTGAATGCGTTGGCCACGGGAGACCCAATGGTGAACATCTCGGGCGCCGCTACGTCCGCCAAAAAGGCAATCCGCTCAACGCGTGCCTGCCATTCACCTTCAGCCGGACGGGTTGCCCGGTCCATGAACAGGCGCGGGGATACCAAGGTTCCTCCCGTGAGCATAACCGCGGCCAAAATCAGTCCGACCACCGCCTCAATCCACCACGCCCACTGAAGCTCATGATGGATAAATACGAGAAACGCGGCGTCCAGCGCCATAATTCCAATGAGAACCAGCATCATGCGTGAAATTAACGGGAGATTCGGGCGCTGCCATGTTTTCATGGGTAAGACCTCCTGGCTTCTGGTATCATGAATCCCAAAACATCTCGAACCTTATTGTATCAGATTTTTCGGCCAAATGACCGGGAGGACTGGGCGATGGCGCGATAATCATTCCCCTGCCAGCCCTACCCCGAAAATGGGGAATTGTTAAGGAGTTGAATCAATGACAGTCATGTCGTGCCCGCCGGAACTGGCAGAGACTCTGGAGTTCATGGAATCGGTGTCCAACAGGGAGTATATTGAACGGCGGGGAAGGAGCGATCAGGATTTTGATGGAGATTTTATGACCTTTCCGGGCGGCGGGGCGGTCTATGGCGGGGAAGACTGTCCTCTCAGCTGCGCCGTAGGTTTCGGCATGGCGGCACCCCCCCGGGAAGCGGACCTATTGGCCATCGAAGATTTTTACCGACGCCATCATATGGCCGCCCGCATTGAGGTGACTTCCCTGTCCGACCCCTCCCTCTTCAGCCTTCTCGGGTCCCGCGGATACCGACTTCACCACTTCACCCATGTCTGGATCAAATCCCTGACGGATGATGCGCCCGTCCCTCCCCCCGCAGCTGTGTGTGAAGTGGTTGCCGCCAGATCTCCCTTGGCTTCCGCGTGGGCCCAAGTCACCGCCGCGGGCTTCAAAACCGACGGGCCGCCAAATGCGGGAGATTTGGCTTTTGTAGAAGGCTTCTTAGAGGCTGGCAAGTGCTGGGGCCTGCTCGCCAGCGCAGGCCCCGCCCGGGCAGCGGCTGCCGCCATGGCGGTCCGTGACCGCATCGCCGTCCTCTTTGCCGCCTCCACACTACCGCCGTACCGAAACCGCGGACTGCAGAGCGCCTTAATTGCCCACCGGCTGACAATGGCCCGTGACGCCGGCTGCATTTGGGCCGTACTCCACACCGACCCGCAAGGCACATCACAGCGCAACGCCAGCCGGATGGACTTTTTCTTAGGATATGTGAAGGCGACGATGGTCCAAGAACGCGGCCCATGCTGCCATGATGATTCTTCCCGGCGTTAATCCCCGGTCCCGACTGCAGCCACAGTCTCTTCGTCCCCACGAATTATTCCGGTTCTCTTCCGGTGCCGCCTGCCTAGCCCGGGTTGGTCAAGCTGGCTGGCCGCACCGGCGAGGATCACCCCAGGTTCTTGAACGCTCTCAACGGCCATTTTGCGCATTTACGGATGCTTTGACTAGTGGAATCTATGGGGAGAATGGGACGGATTTATACGCAGTGGAGCCGTAGCCGGGATTCAGCTTTTTTTGTTGGAGAAACTGCCGGTTGTCTATGGCACCTTGGAGGAACTCTGCAAAGTAGCCTGGGTCACCAGAACCATTGGATGGAGCGGAGCAGAGCGCCACCACTCCGCTTTGTCCGCTTACTCAGTGGGTTCCGGGACTTTGCCGGTGACACTCCCCCGAGCTGATTGTCAGCCCCGAACCAAGAAAGGGGGCTCCCGACAGGCCGGTTGCCCCCAAAGAGCATGTTAAGGCAGAAGATAGCGTTCGAAAAATTCACTGCGCCTTTTTGCAATCATAAAGAGCACGTCGTAACCCCGGGGCATGTGCCGGGTTTCCGGCAGCGCGAACAGCTCAAATTCCCGGTGCGCCGACGTGAAAGCCGCGGCCATCCGCGCCGTGTGGCGAAAATGCACATTCTCATCAATGAGGCCATGGATGATGAGCAGGCGCCCTTGCAGTGCTGCCGCAAAGTTTGTCGTGGCCGCTTGCTCGTACCCTTCATGATTGTTCTCGTCGGTTCCCATATAGCGCTCAGTATAGGCCGTATCATATAAACGGAAATCCGCTACCGGAGCCCCAGCCACTCCTACGGAGAAAACCTGCGGCGCTTTCAGCAGGGCAGTCAGGGTCATATACCCGCCGTAGCTCCACCCGTAGATGCCCACACGCGCCGGATCTGCCGCATAATGGGCGAGAACCCAGTTCACTCCCGCAATCTGATCCTCCAATTCGACCGTGCCGAACCGGCGGTTCACCGCGCTTTCAAAGGCTTTGCCCCGGTTGGCGCTGCCCCGGTTGTCCACCTTCAGAACCAGAAATCCGTGCTGAGCAAAGTATTGAGCCTGAAGGTCTGCCGTCATCCGCCACTCTCGCGTGACCATTTGCGCGTGAGGGCCCCCATAGACCGACACAATCACAGGCGCCTTCTCCCCCTCACGGCGACCTTGGGGAGGGTAAACCGCCCCGTACAGGACTGTGCCGTCGGCTGCAGGAATTTCCACCATTGTTGGTGCCGCCAGATCCAATTCCTGCGCAGTCACCGGGGCCTGCAGCAGCCTCGTGGCGCCGTCCTGGCCGCTCATTTTGTATAAACGGGCCTCAGGGCTGTGGGACAAGTCGGATGACTGGTCTACATACCATGAGCAGTCTGGGGAGAATACTGCGTGATGGGTGCCGGCCCCGGCCGTAATCTGGCGCATAGCGCCACTAGTCAGGTCCACTGTGTACACATGCCTCTCCAGGGGAGATTCCTTGGTGGACTCAACGGCGGCCAGATTAGCTGACGGGTCCCATCCCACGATGGCCGTCACGGCAAACTGCCCGTGGGTCAGCCAGCGTTCCCGGCCGTCTGGGCCGCGCACCACCAGATGGCGGCAACGGTCTGGATTTTGTTCGCTGGTCGTGAGAATTTCGCCAGAATCCAGAAAGTACATATCGTGCGTCACATTAATCCAGTCATCGGCGTGTTCAGTCCAGAGAACCGACTGTTGGGCAGTGGCCGGGTCGTAACGCAAAACTGTCAAAGTTTTCTGGTCCCTTGCCAATAGCGAGACGATCAGCCGATTGCCGGGAGCCCAATGGGCGTCCACCAGGTAGACTTCTCCGAATTCGTCCAGCGCCAGCCAGTGAGTCTCGCCGCCAGCCAATGGCAAAATCCCCACCCGGAAAGCCGCGTTGGCTTCCCCCACAAAGGGGTAGCGGTGCCGCTCCAGACGAGCTGGACCACCGCCCAGGTGGACAATGGGATAGTTGGGGACAGCACGGGCGTCCACTTCTTCAAATGCTAGCCACGAAGCGTCCTGACTGACAAAATATCCATGAGCGCGGTCGAATTCTTCCTGAGCGACATATTCTGCTAAACCGCAGGTCACACCTTCCACGCCGGAATGGGCAAGGATCCGGACACTGTGTGTCTGGCGGTCCAGCAGGCACAAATCTCCTTCCCGCACAAAAACCACCTGACGGCCGTCGCCTAACAGAAAGGCATCCTCTGCGCCGGAAGCCTCTTCGAGGCGCTCCTGCTCCATGCTCCTAAGATCCAGAACGGCTGGGTGCGTACCTTGCGGAATCAGTACGAGGTGGGGATTGCCGGGCGCGAATTGATAGTCCGTAATCCCTTCCCAAGGCACTCTCTGGCGTTCCCTGCGCAGTTCTTCCTCTTGGGTGTGGAATGGCTGAGTCGTGGGTCCAGCCAGCATCCGCTTCTCGAGTGTGACCAGGTCCATCGCCCACAGTGTCAGGTCGCCAGAATCCTCGGCGGGAGCTAAATAGGTCAACTGCGCACTGTCAGGAGTAAATCCCCAGTGTACGGGCACTTTTAATCCTGGCCCGGGAATTCGTGCCATCTGCTCCCATGTCACCTTGCCATATGTCGTCAATGAATGCATTGCCCCTTTTCTTGGCCGCCTAGATGCCCCGCCCCTCGCAACATCCCGGCCGCCGATTTCTCTACCCGTTTCCCTTCATCGCCGTTACATTGTACTATGAAAAGCAAAACCTGCACCACAGACGGGCGTGTCCAAGGATTCTTGGCAGATGGGCGGAAACGGGGCTTTCCGTGGAGTTGTCACAGGAGGCCGGACGGCACGCCGGGAGGAGAGCTCAAGCGATGGCGATTGTCTGGTGCTTTGGCGGCAGTGTCGCCGCATTTCTTTTAGTTTGGGTGTTGCTGCAACAGGGCAGCCTTGTCCAGCTCCAGGGGCCAGTCAAGCCATTGAGTCTCATGCGGCAGGTGCGGCTAGGAGCCTTGCTCCTGCTGATGGCCTTTATCGAGGAAGGCATTTTCCGCTGGCTGCTGCTCGGACAAGCCAGCCGGCTCATAGGTTTGGGGCCGGCATTCATCTTGTCGGTGGCCGCATTTACTCTGGCTCACCGAACCAATGGACCCTTGTCCTTCAGCGCCATCGTAAATCTTCTGGTAGTCAGCACGATTCTAGGCATTCTCTTCTGGTGGTGGGGACTCTGGGCGGCCGTAGCCGCCCATTTTGGATGGAACCTCACCCAGTGGTGGCTGGGATTCACCGTCAGCGGAGAGAAAACCCGCCCCCTGCTGCCCGCGCCC
Source organism: Bacillota bacterium (assembly GCA_021802225.1). The sequence continues at coordinate 1,165 of JAKAAS010000143.1, read as the reverse complement.
CGAGTGCGGAAAATCTCCGGACACCCTTACGGACCGGAGTCGCACTGGGCAGCGACCGTGGTTATGATGGGCGTCCTCATCGCGTTGCTAGCCCCGGGCCTGGCAGCTCTGCACGTCTAACCGGCGGGCCGCGCCGCTGCCTCCGACCCCATTCTTACAGGCCGTCGGCAATAAATTTTTCCATGGCCATCACATCCACATACCGGCCGTCAAGATATCCCTGCCGGTAAAAGGTGCCCACTTCGCGGTATCCCACTCCCCGGTACAGGCGTTGCCCGGCCTGGTTATGGGGAAACGTAAACAGCACAATTTTGTAGAACCCGTTCCGCCGCGCCGCGCCTTCAAGTTCCCGCAGGAGAATGCGCCCGATGTGGCGCCCTCGCCACGCCCGGTCCACATACACCGACAGCTCAGCCACCCCGCGGTACGCCGGACGCTGTGAGTAGGGATTGAGGGAAGACCACCCGACAACCGCTGCCTCATGCACGGCCACAATCACGGTGTAGCGCCCCCCGTGCGCTGTCCACCAGGTGTCCATATCCGGCGGAGTTTTGAGGTCGGAATCCAAAGTCGCAATGCGGTCCGCGATGCCCTGATTGTAGATATCCCGAATGTCATTCAAATCCTTGGCCCGCGCGGGCCGGACAACGATATTGCCGCCAGTATCATCCACCGCTTCTAACCCACCCCCAAAATTTTTCCAGGCATTGAGCATTGCTGCATTAGCTATTAAGATAGAGGAAGAGAGACAGTTTTGCCAAGGGGGTGGATTCACCATGGTGCCGCCGCAACCACCAACGGAAATTCCTGCCGCTATATTCAACTTCTTTATGCTTTTACTGTTGTGGCGGTTTTCCCTGCGCTTGCTCCGTCGTCCTCACCGCCATAGAACATGGATTTCAGAGTCCCCGTCTGCGCGCCACTTAGCCGCGCCGCCCGAAAAGAGTCCACTAGAAATCGCGCAGGAACGCTATGCTCAGGGTGACATCGGCGACAAGGAGTTCGAAGAAATTGTCGAGCACCTGTTGAAGTCGCGGTCGCCTTCCCAAGATTGGTAAGGGGCCGGACAGAGACGACAGGAAATGCCCGGCCTGATGACATTCTTGTCTGGCCGGCAGCTAAGCCTCTCTATTCTCACTGTTCCATCTTGACAGATAATTATTGA
>JAKAAS010000142.1 GCA_021802225.1 Bacillota bacterium | reverse complement strand
AATGGTGTGCTGGGTTTTTATCGTGGCGGCTTGTGTGGCTTCCGCTGCGGCTTTTTCCGCAGCTTCCCGTTCGATTTCCCGCACCAGGTGGGTCATTTTCAGAGCCTCCTTGAGTTGCTGTGCTTGCTGCGCCGAGAGTTGCGGAGCACTGAGTCCTAAGAGCAGCGCCGTCACCCCGTTTTGCTCTTGCGCATCAGGAATCTCCTGGATCAACTGCACTATCCGATTAAAAACTTGAGCCTTCTGCTCTTTATCATATCGCAGATGCCAGGCAAATGCCAAGCGGACCCGGTCGTCCGGGGTCCAGCGGCCCGTGGCTAAATGCTCGGTGACCACCGCCAGCACGGCCTCGCCGTCAATCCGGTTGAGATAGAGGTTCTCGACCGTGTAGCGCACGCTGCCTGTATCCAAGTGCTCGGGTGCTTGGGTCACCGGGCCGATATTAAGGACAACCGTCCGGATCGGCCGGCGGTAGCGCTGCGCCAGCAGGGCATCATAGACCAAAAACCGGTAGAGCGTGGATTCTTTTTGGGCTTGAAATTCGATGTGCACGATGGACTGATCCACGGACTCCCACACGAAGTCTGTGGTGCCGTGGTAGACTTCCACCAATTCAGTGGGCAAGGCCCGGGTGAGGTGGATCCCATGCCACCCGAACGCACTGAAGGCGTCGTCAGGAAACGCCCCAAAGAGATATTTCGATAACACGTCTTTCGCATGAGACACCGCGGATTGCTCCTTTAGCAAACTCGGATTCGGGATCATTGTACCGCATCGGATATCCGTATTCTCTGGTTGAAACAGGCTTCCCTTAGCCGGTGATTGGGCCAGAGGCGGTGTGTTGAAATACCACACCTTGATCAAACTGAGGATTCCGGAGCTATTAGAAAATATTCGCAAGCCGTATGATTCAAGAGCAGGTGTCTCCATCTCCAGGGTTGAAACCACGAGCACCGAGGTATCGGCGCAGTGCCCTGCTCTTCCAAAATGGATCGAAAAGACACTCCTTGCGAAACCCTTTCACTGTCAAAGGTCAGTCATACTCTCTTTGAACAAGAAAGCCTTTCCACTATTCGATCGGGCCTGGCGCCGTTTTCACGCGCCCTCTCACTCTCTGGCAGTCTCGGATCATTGCCGGAGTTCATAAGGCGCCCCGGATGCACCGTGTCCAGGGCCCGAGAGAACAGCCGAAACCGTTGTTCTGTCCGTCAATGCTGATAAAAACTGGAGGCCGGTCAGGCGCTAGCAGGGTGTGGGAAAATTGCCTCCCCAGGCGCGGGCGGCAAGTGCCAGAGCCAGGCGGACATCGGGATCGTCCCATGCCAGCGAGGGCATGAGACTCATGATTTGCTGCAGGCGATTTCGGGCGGTGTTGGGGTGAATGTACAGTGACTGGGCGGTCTGCGTGAGACTTCCTGTGGCGAGATATAATTCCAGAGTTTTCATCAGTTGGGTATGATGGGTCTGGTCGTAGTGACTTACGGGTCCTGTCCACTCTTCGGCAAATAAAAGGAGAGCGCTCTTGACCTCTGGCAGACAGAGGAAATTTTCCAGCGCAGGCCGGTTGGCGAATTGCACCCCTCCTTCGGGGTGGTGAAGGACAAGATTGTCTAAACTTTCGCGGACTCGGCTGAGAACGGAATTTACGGTTGCGGGATCCAGCGCTGAATGCATGCCGACCCAAAAACTAGACTGCCCGAATTTCCGGGAGATGGCTTGGTGCATTTCTTCGGCCCGGGCGATGGGCATGGGGTGGGGCAGGAAAAACCACACTCGTTCAGAATCCACAAGGGGCACCGAATCTATTTCCCTCTCGAGGTAGCGCATCAGAGCCTGCATGGGGCTTATTAGGATATTGTGGGGAAGAGTAGGGAACACCACGCACCAAATCTGCACGATATCTTTAGAAATTCCGAGGGTCTCCGACTGCTTCCGGGCATCCTGCCGCTCGTCCAGGGATGGGCTGGACATCTGCTGAAACCACTGCTGGCCTGCCTTCAAGTGATCATTCGCCCGCTGCGTCTCAGTGTTGAGAAGAAGGGTTACTGTCTGCAGGAGGTGGGGGTAGATCGCATCGGCAAGCAGCTCGGTGTGGCCGGACCACAGGGAGAGAAGCGTCGGCTCCAGTCCGTCAACAGTGGCGGTGCGATTGGGAGAACCCGTGGGAGCGATGTCGGCCGAGGCGTGAAGCATTTGTCCCCATGCGTCTGTGATTTGAAAATACAGCCCTTCTTGAGAAGCGGCTTCTTGCAAGGGATGCCAGGCGCCTTGCCGGCGGCTGAGGCGCAAAGCGGCAAGGAGGCGGCCAGCATGAGAATTTTCAGCGAATCGGGTAAGAGACACACTGTAGGAATACGGACTCGCACTCTGCGCGGAAAATAGCACCGGCCGAATGGAGCGGACATACCGCTGCAGCGCCATCAGCGCCAGCGGCGACGGCGCGCCCGGGCTTCTGAAAAGGGCATAGAGGACGCCGTCCGTTCCCTCTGAAGCGCTGAACGGCACTGCCATGCCGCTTGTGAGCGCCTCGGAATCCGCCCAAGTGCGGACTATGGGATCCTGCCAGTGAGAGGTCGGGTAGTTATCCACGGTCACGCTTTCCTGACTCTCCAAAACGAAGCCTCCGACACCCCTGTATAAAGGCAGGCGGATGGCGGGCAGGGAATGCCGCAAGCCCACAGCATGGGCCACCGTCAATGTTTGCAGCCGCGAGTCCCGCACTGCGACCACGGTGGCCTCGCTGCGCGCCACCGCCTCTGCCCCGCTGGCGATTAGCGCCAGCAGATCGCCGGATCCCTTTATCCCGGCATGAATAGTCAGCCACATCTGATTCCATACCTGGTCAATGGTTTGGATGCTTTCGGCCAGGGTTCTCCTCCAGCGCTCCGCAAGGGCCTCGGTAATATCTGCGGGGATAGCCGGGGACGAAACACCGGGCGCAAATTGGACTTCAAGTTCCGGGGCAATGCTGGGGAAAGTCGTGCTGGGAATCCTGACCGTATGGGGCGGGTGCGGCCACGCGGGGTGGTAGTGCGGGCTGTCCGCGGTCTGCGGCTGACCATAGGGAGCAGGCCAAGTCAGGCGTACGGGCGCTTTGATGAGTTCTGCGACCGTGCGTGCGCACCGCGGGAGATCGTCTAGGCCCTGGGCCCCGCTGAGAATGGACCAAATCTGAAAGGACTCTGAACGCGCCATGATTCCATTACCTCATGTCATTGTGGTATTTACACAGTGTGCCGTCAAACCCGCTGTGATTTATGTATCTATTATATATACCAAAAATTCTTGTGATAGGCAATAATTGCTCAAGTGCTAGAAGATGAATACTGAACGGCATTTCATATCGGAACATGGGGACACCCCAGAGCAATGCGGGTGGGGCCGAAGAAGTTGCGGCTTCCGCTGAGGTGGGATCCGAGCGTGCTGTGGCAGATGCGCAGCCCCGCCAGCGCCAGTTATCGCCGTTGATTGGTCGCGCGGGAGTCGTTGGCGGGGGCCATTGTCGCAAATGCGGCTGGTGACGGATACCGGCCATATCGGAGGCGTGCCATGTCGATTATTTTTGACAAGAAAGATCATATAGGCTATATCACGATCAATCGGCCCGAAGTCATGAATTGTCTGAATGACGCCGCCCTAGACGACTTAGCATCGGTGTGGGGAGAATTTAGAGATGACGGGGAGCTGCGGGTGGCGATAGTCACCGGGGCGGGGGATAAAGCCTTTTGCACTGGCGGAGACCTTAAGGAATTAATTCCCCGGATCACCACTGGTAACTTGGCGATCACGCAAGGCCGCCTGCAGGCTTTCTTAAAGGATTTCAGCATGTTTAAACCCATAATTGCCGCGGTCAATGGAGCCTGTCTGGCTGGCGGCATGGAATTAATGCAGGGCACGGATATTCGCCTGGCTGCTGAAGATGCGGTGTTTGGATTGCCTGAACCCCGGTGGGGGTTGTTTCCTGCGGCCGGATCTACGGTGCGGCTGCCGCGTCAGATTCCCTATTGCCAGGCTATGGAAATGCTTTTGGTGGGCGAGCCAATCACGGCTGCGCAGGCGCTGTCCATGGGGCTGATCAACCGGGTTGTCCCGCAGGCCGAGTTGATGTCCGCGGCGATTCAATTAGCGGAACGCATTGCAGAAAACAGTCCCTTGGCCGTACAGGCGATCAAGAAATCAGTGTTGAAATGTGCAGATATGCCTGAAGAGCGTGCTTTTCTTCTTGAAACGTTCTACGCACGCGAGGTCTTTGCATCGGCCGATGCCAAGGAAGGTCCGCAAGCCTTTGTGAAGAAGCGCCAGCCTAAATTCTCATCTCCCGTGAAGGATCTCTGAGGATAGCTACGGCTATGCGGACGAACTCAAAGGACTCAGGAGCGGGTTAGAAGACAAAAGGGGGGCACTCGGTGGCTCCAAGAAAACAGGGCAGACCTCCGGGAATCCCGTGACCGGAAAAATCAGAGGAACCCGGAGCCGCAATCAAGCGAGAAGGTTATGACCACGCCAAATCGTATGGAGGCTGATGATGGACATCGGATGGATTACGCGGCAAAGCCAAGGACAAAGTCGGGTGTTCTCAGGCGACCGGCCCGCCGTGTCGCTGGAGTCAGGGGAAACCTGGACCTATGACGCATTGCACCGAATTTCCAATCAGTATGCCCATGTGTTGCAGGATATGGGCATTGGCCGCGGTGACCGCATCGGCATACTGATGCACAACTCAGCGGAATATCTGGCAATGTATTTGGCGGTGGCCAAACTGGGCGCCATCGCCGTCCGCATCAATTTCCGTTTGCTGCCGGAGGAATTGTCCTATATTCTGCGTGATGCCCAACCGCGCATTCTCTGTCTCGATGATTCGACCTTGGCCGGGGTGAAAGCGTTGCCTCAAGATCTCCCCATTGAAAAAGTTCTCGTGCTGACGGCGAACCCGGACGGATTGCCGGATTGGAGTGACAGCTGGGATGTCTTGCAGGCGGGCCATCCCGGCGACATTGTGGGCCCCCTGCCTGCAGAATCGGACCCCGCGATGCTGATGTATACGTCGGGGACGACGGGCAGACCCAAAGGTGCGATGTGGACTCACGGCAATCTGCTGTGGTTCGCGGCGATGCAGGTGATGCGGTGGCGTCTGAACGAAAACACGGTCGCGCTGATGAGCGGGCCCATGTACCATGTGGGAGCCATCGAGGACGTGGGATTAGCGACCTTGATGGCGGGCGGGCATGTGGTCATTATGCGCAGTGGCCAGTTTAATGTGCGGCGCGTGTTGAGCGTGGTGGCGGAGCATCACGTCACCGATGCGATTTTGTTTCCCTTCATGATTTACGATTTGCTGCAGTTGCCGGATATTTCCTCCACAGACATGGGCTCCGTGCGTCACATTTATTCGGGAGGGGACCCGGTGCTGCCATGGGCCATCGAGGAGCTGATGCGGCGATTCCCCCATATCTGCTTGACCCAGGTCTACGGCCTGACGGAAGGCACGCCGATTATCACCAGCCTTGACCTCTGCAACTCGACTGAACACGCGGATTCGGTGGGAACCCCGCTGCCGTTGGCTGAGGTCCGTGTCGCCGGGGACAGCGGCGAAGACTTAGGCCGCAATGCCACTGGAGAAATTTGGACACGCAGCCCTGCGGTGGTGAAGGAATATTGGCAGAACACAACGGCCACTCAGGAGACATTTACAGATGGATGGTGCCGCACGGGAGATTTGGGGCGGATCGACGGCGAAGGGTACCTCAAGATTATCGGGCGGAAAAAGGACATGATTCGCAGCGGCGGGGAAAATATTTATCCTGCGGAAGTCGAGGATGTGCTGATCCGTCATCCCGCGATAAAAGAAGCCGCGGTGATTGGCTTGCCGGACCCGACGTATATTGAAACGGTCTGCGCAATCATTGTGC
>JAKAAS010000141.1 GCA_021802225.1 Bacillota bacterium | reverse complement strand
GTCTCCTTCCGGGTCACTTCCGTTGGCGCGCCGCAGTTTGCCCGGGTCTTAGGGCGTCCTCTGGACTCCGCGCCCACGATCCGCGAGGCTCAAGGCTTTGCTTTCATCAGCCATTATGGCGACGTCTACCCATCCGGTTACCTGCCCATTTCGGCAGGCAGTCTCAAACAGCAGCCGTTCAGCGAAATCTACCGGAATTCCGAGCTGTTCTGCACGCTGCGCGACTCGACCAATTTTGAAGGGCGTTGCGGGGTCTGCGACTACCATGAGATCTGTGGAGGGTCGAGGGCGCGGGCGTATGCGGTCACTGGCAATTATCTAGCGCAGGATCCCGGCTGCCCGGCCTTGGATGAAGACGAAGACGTCATGCAGCCCGTGTAAATTCCCGCCACTGCGCTGCTTGGCGGTACGTTCCGAAGTATATCGGCCAGACGGGGTTCCCGTCTGGCCTTTTTGAATATGAGAACCGGACCGTGGCATGGGGAGGAAACAGCCGAGTATGTGGTTGCCCGGAATTCTTATGAAAGCCATCCTGTTCGGGCAGCAGGTGTTCCGGCGGATGCTTTATTCAGAGCGCTTTAACATCGCGCACGGCAACCTACACCCATTGGGGAATTTCGCCGGTGTGGCTGACCACACCGACGTCTCCGCAGTGGGATGCGGGGGCCCAAGATTTTAGAAATGAGAAATTCATCATACCGGAGAACCGTTCAATCCGCCTGATTCCCGAACTTCACCCACGCCGGGTGGAGCGCATTGCCGTGCTCGTATGGGATTGTTTGAAATGGTCTTGTTGGTATCGCGATTAGTTTTCGTTTGGATGCGGCACCGACTCCATCACCCCGGGGCACCGGACACTAGGGCCCGCAGCCAACCCCTTCTGATCGGGGTGTTCTCTCACGGTCTGGACGCGCTGGAATCCCGAAACAGAGAAAAAACCGTAGCATAAAGCCGGTGCTTTCTGGAGATATTTTCATGGTGAAGATTTTTGGTTGAAATTGCCTCAGACTCCTAGCGTAGACTGGGGACCCTTCACGCGGGAGGACTCGATGAGACTGAACCACGACCAACTGCAAGTCCGAGCTCGCGAATTTGCATTACTGAGTGAAGTGACGCATGGCCGTCCACAGGCGCGAACATTTTGGCCCGCATTTAACCGTGACGTGTCGAGCCTCCATACGTTTGCCATGCATCTGTCACATTTGCGCGTCCTGTGCTCTCAGCCAGCGGAGGATTGGCTGCTCGACCACATCGCCTTTATTCAGACTCAAGCGCAAGTGGTCCAGCGTCAGCTCCCGCGTCGTGTCTTTCACCGACTGCCGCGTCTTTCCGGAACGGGTATGCCCCGTGTGTATGCTATCTGCCAAGACTATTTGAGCCATGCCGATGGGCATTATGATCCTCGCGACTTTGAACAGTATGTTGAAGCCTACCAAGAAGTATCGGTGCTGACCATCTTAGAATGCTGGGTGTTCCCGGAGGCGATGCGGGTGGCCATCATTCGCCAATTGGCCCAGACTATGGGTGAGGTCCGCCACCGCCATGAGGTCTGTGCTCAGGTGAGCAGCGTTCTGGCTCCATTGAAGTCCGCTGCCCACTCCGATCAACAAATTCAATCCGCATTGAACCAAATGGTCGGTCGCCGGCGTTTAACTGCTGTCGAAGTCGTGCATTGGGTCCGCCATCTCAACGAATGGGAACCGGAGATGGACAAGGTTCGGGACTGGCTCCAGGCTTATGTAGATAATCGCCAAGTCGACCTGGAGCAAATGACGTCTTTTGAACATCAATTCGACGCACATCTTCAAGTCATCTGTGGAGATCTCGTCACGAGTCTTCACCGCCTAGAACGTCAACCGTGGCGCACCACGTTTATGAACATTTCCCACGTGGACAAAATCCTATCATCGGACCCCCGTGGGGAATATCGCCTATTGGATTGTGCCAGTCAAGACCTATTACGCAACCGGGTAGAAAAAATCGCGGGGCAGTTGCACCTGCCGGAGTCGTTAATTGCCCGCACGGCAATTCAAGTCGCCAAAAACGCCCAAGGAGACGACCCCATGTTGCGGCAATCTCATTTTGCGTACTATCTCTTGGATCCCGACGGCATCCTCCTACTCAGCCAGGCCCTATCGGACGTCAGGCGGCCCCGCTGGCACCCTTCCTGGGCCATTCGCCGACACCCGCTGTCGGCATATTGGCTGGGGTTGGCGGTGCTGTTCTTGGGATTGTTATGGGCATCAGGTGTCTGGGTTACCGACAAGTTGGCGATCGGGGGATGGTCATGGCTCATTATTTTCGTCGCGCTATCGCTGCCGGTGAGCGAGTGGATGGTGACCTTGGCTCAGATGGCTATTGTGCGCGGATATCCGGCCAGGATCTTGCTTCGCTATGATTTTTCGGCAACGGTGCCTGAAGATGCCCGCACGATGGTGGTAATCCCCATCATTTGGTCGGATCGTGACGAAGTCGACGACGTAGTGTCCCGCCTCGAAGTACACTATTTGGCGAATCGCCAGTCAAACATTACCTTCGCTATTTTAGCCGATTTCGAAGATGGGGCTACCGAGACCGTCCCCGGCGATCCCGAGCTTATCACCTATGCCATCAATCACATTGACCGTCTCCGGGCGCAGTATGGTGCTGACCGTTTCTTTTTGTTTCATCGCACCCGCCGCTATAACTCTTCAGAACGCGTTTTCATGGGATGGGAACGCAAACGGGGTAAATTGGTCGAGTTTGTCGAGCTGTTGTCTGGCCGCCAGGATACTAGTTTTACCACAGTGCATGGAAGCCTGGATATTCTTCATCAGATACGCTATGTCTTCACCGTAGACCACGACACCAAACTTCCCATCGGTGTGGTGGCCCGCATGGTGGGCACCATGCATTTCCCGTACAATCGTCCGCGGTTAAATTCCACTCAAACTCGGGTTGTCGAGGGATTCGGCGTCCTTGAGCCCCGGATTGCCATCAGCTATGACTCAGCACAAGGATCACGGCTGGCCGCACTCTGGGCCGGCGAACCTGGCATTGACCCTTACGTGTTTGCCGTATCGCATCCTTATCAAAATTTGTTTGGCGAAGCAGCTTTTGTCGGTAAAGGTATTTTTGATGTCCAAGCATTTCTCAAAACCGTCGTAGAGCGAATTCCTGACAACTTGGTGCTGAGCCATGATTTACTGGAAGGAGGATTCCTGCGCACCGGGTTGACGCCAGACATTGAGGTCATAGAGGATCATCCCAGTTCCTTTTATGCCTACCAGCGGCGCGCCGACCGATGGATCCGGGGCGACTGGCAGTTGCTGCCGTGGCTTGGGGTCCATTGGAAAAATCGGCGCGGATTATCCCAGCGTGTCGACCTCAGCCCCTTGGCCCGCTGGCAAATTATCGACAATCTGCGCCGTAGTTTGGTCGCTCCCGCACTCTTTGGGGTTGCCCTGCTTGGACTGTCGGTGCTTCCCGGGCACCGCGAGGTCTGGGCCGGAATTGTCTTATTGACAATATTCTTACCCTTGGTGCAGGCGATTCTCGGAGGCGTTTGGGGATGGGCTCGTTTAAAGCGGCTGGGGCTGGCATTCGGACAAAGCTTGGTGCAGTTGATGACCCTTCCCTTCACTGCCGTGGGAAACATCATCGCCATCGTGAGAACCCTATACCGATTGTTAGTCAGCCAGCGCCATTTGCTGGAGTGGGTACCCGCTAAACAGACCAACCGCGGCGGCACCCATACTTTTATGTATGAAAAGCAAAGTTATGCCGCCATTGCCCTATTTGCAGCCTGGGCATGGCTGGCGACATCCCCGGGCGACCATATCATCGGTACGGTGTTACCAGCGCTCTGGTTGCTGTCCGGACCGGTGATCGGGCACATGAGCCGTCCGCTGCATACGTGGCAGACCCGCTGGACTGATGCGGCAACGGCTCAGTTGGAACTGTGGGCACGCCAGATATGGGCTTTCTTCGACCACTATGTGACGGCCAAGGAGTCGTGGCTGCCTCCCGATAATGTGCAGTTCCCTACAGGGGAGAAGATTGCCCACCGGACGTCGCCCACCAACATTGGACTGTATCTGGCCTCGGTGGTCGCGGCCCGCGACCTTGCCCTGATCGATACCCAGACCATGGTCGACCGCATAGGGGCCACTTTGGCCACACTGGCGAGGATGGATAAGTGGCGCGGCCACCTCTTCAATTGGTATGACACCGAGACCGCCGCGCCCTTGGAGCCGCGCTACGTCTCGACCGTGGACTCAGGAAATTTCGTAGCGTATTTGCTGCTGGTGCGTCGGGCTTTGGGAGGGTACCGGGCCCTCGAAAAAGCCTGGGCTGAGCGTCTACAGGCCATGGAAGAATTAATTTGGCACCTCATCGGCAATACCGATTTCCTGCCGCTATTCAGTCCGGACGAACAGCTGTTTGCTATCGGCTTTAACGTCAGCGCCCATCAACGGGACACCTCGCTTTACGATTTATTGGCTTCGGAGTCCCGTCAAACCAGCCTTATGGCGATTGCCCTCGGCCAAATTCCTGCTTCCCACTGGTTTGCTTTGGGCCGTGCCATGACTCTTTCAAACCGGAGGAAAACCCTCTTGTCATGGTCCGGTTCCATGTTTGAATATTTATTGCCGAATATTATTTTCCGCACCTACCGCCAGTCCATATGGGACTCCACCTTCCAAGGAGTAATCGCCCGTCAACGCCACTACGCCGCACAGTGCGGTGTGCCTTTTGGCATTTCGGAAAGTGGCTACTACCGATTCGACTACCAGTGGAACTACCAATATCGCGCTTTTGGTGTGCCGGGGCTGGGTATGAATAGCGGCCTCGGCGAAAATTTGGTGGTAGCCCCCTATGCCACTATAATGGCGTTGCCCTATGCTGGACCCGAAGCTCTCGAGTCACTGCAGCAATTGGAAAATTTGGGAGCCAAAGGTCCTTACGGATTTTATGAGGCGGTCGATTTTACCCGCCGTCACTTGCCCAAAGGCAGCGCCTATCAGGTGGTTCAAAGCTTTATGGCACACCATCAGGCTATGAGTTTGTTGACCTTGACCAATCTCCTTCGCCATGATGTGATGATCGACCGGATGCAAGCGGATCCTCATGTGAAAGCCGTCAATTTGTTGTTGCAAGAGCGGGTGCCCGACAGACCGGCTTTAATGACCCTGCCTCGGGAAATACCACCGTCCCTGCCCCAAATGGAAAGTGATCCAGGCGCGGGCGCCCGCCGGTTTACCGCAATAGAGCCGGTGCCCCAGATCAATGTGGCGTCTAACGGCACTTTTGCGAGCTGCAGCCGTGAGGACGGCAGCGGAGGACTGACATGGCGAGGAGTGGCCGTCACCCGCTGGGATCGGGACCCCGTGGTGAGCTCCACCGGGTACGCCATTTATCTGCGTGACGTCGATTCGCAGGCGACATGGAGTGCCAGCCTTTTTCCTTGCCAGACCGAAACCCCCATTGAGACTATATTTCGGGTGAATCACACCAGCTTTCAAGGCCGCTGCCAAGACATCCACTGGAGTCTCGACGTGACCGTCCACCCCGATGTGGATGCGGAAATCCGCCGCCTCGTCGTCACTAATCGGTCTGAGCGGGCGCGAACGCTGGAAGTCACCTCATTTTTGGAACTGTCGCTCGCCGACCCCGCCGCAGACCTCGCCCATCCGGCTTATAGCAAATTGTTTGTAGAGACCTCTCATGATCCCGCCGCTCGCTGCCTCTTGGCGCACCGGAGGCCGCGGCAAGAGGAGGAGGTGGAGATTTGGGCCGCCCATGCGATGTATTCAGAGGACGTCTTGCCGTACGAATTCGAGACCGACCGTGCGCAATTCGTGGGCCGCAATCATTCCCTGGGGACCCCGCAAGGCATAGGGCAGCCGCTAACGGGTTCTTGGGGGGCAGTCACTGA
>JAKAAS010000140.1 GCA_021802225.1 Bacillota bacterium | reverse complement strand
GAAGTAGGCATCCAGATGGTGCTGGAGACGCGCAATGCCGCTCATGTTCAAGAGATTCTGGAGAGTCTCCGGGCGGATGGCTACGAGGTTTTGATTCAAAACTGATTATCAAAATTTTGACAATATAGAGGAATTCTTGTGGACCGCGGCGAATACAATACTCCCCGGACAACCGGGCCACCCATTGGCACAAGGAGGATTCGTCGTGGAAATTACGGATGTGCGGCTCCGCCGCATGACAACTGAGGGAAAAATGAAGGCCGTGGCATCGGTCACTCTAGATGGGGAGTTTGTCATCCACGATGTGAAAGTGGTGGAGGGACTGAAGGGACTGTTTGTTGCCATGCCCAGCCGGAAAACCCCCGACGGGGAATTTCGGGATGTGGCGCATCCGATTACCCAGGCGGCCCGGGAACGCATACAGAAGGCAGTGCTGGAGGTGTTTTACGCTGGCGCGGTGTAAAAGCGGGCCTCGGAAATAGGCAAAAGCTGGGGGCCGCCATGCGGGCGGTCTCTTTTTGCGCGCGCCAGGTGATTCATCGCAGGCCGAAATTTTGGTATGCTAACCAGGATGACGGCTGTTGAAGATCGCCAAGAAATCGGAGGGATCGTTTTGCCACAGGCAGAATCCGTGATTTTAGCGGCGGGGCGGGGCACGCGCATGCGCTCTGGCCTGGCCAAGGCGCTGCACGAGTTGGGCGGGGTACCGATGGTCGAGCATGTCGTGCGCGCAGTGCGCCAGGCTGGCATGGGAAAGCCCTGGGTCGTGGTCGGGCACCAGGCGCCGCGAGTCGAAGAGGCTCTGGAAGGGGAGGCGGAGTTTGTGCAGCAGCCGGAAATGCGGGGAACCGGAGATGCGGTGGCGCAGACGCTGGCGCAGCTGGACGGGGACACCCGCTACCTGGTTGTGCTGCTCGCGGACTGCCCGCTCGTCCCGCCCGCTCTGATTCAGGACATCTTAGCGGCCCATGAGAAGAGCCAGGCGGCTTGCACCATCGTCAGCATGATTGTGCCGGACCCTCAGGGATACGGCCGCATTATCCGCCAAGCCGGGGACGGGGTGAGCCGCATCGTCGAGGAGAAAGATGCGGCGGCGGACCCGGCCCTGTACCAGATTACGGAAGTCAACACCGGGATTGGGGTATGGACCGTCAGCGGTTTGCAGCGGGTCCTGGACGGTCTGCCGTGGCACCAGGGCGAGCGCTATCTGACAGACGCTGTAGGGGCCCTTGTGGGTCAGGGCAAGCGGGTAGACGTCTATGTGGCGCCGGATGCGGCGAGGGTCAGGGGGGTGAATTCCCGCCGCGATCTCTCGCAGGCTGAAGCGTACTTGCGGGAACTGACTTTGAACCGGCTGTTTGATGAAGGGGTCACGATTGTGGACCCGAACTCCACCTACGTGGACATCGACGTCGAAGTGGGGCAGGACACGGTGATCTACCCTATGACCTTTCTGCGCGGACGCACCAAGATCGGGCGGGAATGCCATATCGGGCCGATGAGCTCCATCGTGTCCAGCCGGTTGGGAGACGGGGTGCGGGTGGACCGCTCAGTGGTGGAGCTCAGCCAGCTCGCCAGCCACTCATCAGTCGGTCCTTTCAGTCATTTGCGTCCGGGGACCTCCTTGGATCATAATGTGAAAATCGGGAACTTTGTCGAATTAAAGAACACCCGAGTGGGCACCGGGAGCAAGGCGGGCCATCATTCCTATCTAGGGGATGCGACGATTGGCGGCGGTGTCAATATTGGCGCAGGCACGGTCATTGTGAATTATGACGGGCAGGCTAAACACCCAACCTTTATTGGCGATGGGGCATTCATTGGGTGCAACGCCAATCTGGTGGCCCCGGTTGAGATCGGGTCGGGCGCTTACGTCGCGGCTGGCTCCACCATCACCCAGCATGTGCCGCCAGACAGTTTGGGGATTGCCCGCGCCCGGCAGGAAAACAAACCCCAATGGGTGAGCCAGCGCCGGAAATCCTAGAATCGGGCAGAAAGTCAATGCAGCAGGAAGGGGATCATTGTTCCAATGAGCTTTGAACGGGAAGGGGAACTGAAGATCTTTACAGGGACGGCTAACCGGGTGCTGGCTGAGAAAATTGTCTCGCACCTCGGAATCTCCCTCGGCCAGGCGGATGTCGGGAGATTTTCCAACGGGGAGATCCGGGTCCGGCTCCTCGAAAATGTCCGCGGCACGGATGTGTTTATTGTGCAGCCGACCTCGCAGCCCGTGAACGAAAACTTGATGGAATTGCTGCTGCTGATTGATGCGGCCCGCCGGGCGTCCGCCCGGCGCGTGACAGCCGTCGTGCCCTTTTACGGCTACGCCCGCCAGGACCGCAAGGAGCAGGGCCGCGAGCCTATTTCGGCCAAGCTGGTCGCCAATTTGATCACGGTGGCGGGAGCGCGGCGGGTGTTGACTATGGACTTGCACGCGCCCCAGATTCAGGGATTTTTCGATATTCCCGTGGACAATCTGCAAGGAGTCCGCATTCTGTCCGAAGCCATTCATGACAAGCAGCTGGACAATTTGATGATTTTTTCCCCCGACGCGGGAGGGGTGCACCGGGCCCGCAAGATGGCCAAATACCTGGAAGCGCCTCTAGGATTCATTGACAAGCGGAGGCCGGGGCCAAATGTGTCCGAAGTGGTCAACGTGATTGGGAAAGTGCGGGACAAGACGGTCGTCATCGTGGACGACATGATCGATACCGGGGGGACGATTGCCCAGGCAGCCCAGGCCATCATGGACCTAGGGGCCCGGGCCGTGTTTGCCGCCTGCACCCATCCCGTCTTTTCCGGGCGCGCGGCCCAGGTGCTGCGGGACTCGGCCATTGAGAGCTTTTTCGTGACGGACACCATTTCCTTGCAGGAGCCGATGGCGCGCACGACGGTGATTACCGTCGCTACCCTTCTGGCCGAAGCCATCATGCGGGTGCATGAAGATCTCTCCGTGTCCAAGCTGTTCGAATGAGCACACCGGAGATTCGTCTGATTGCGGGTTTGGGCAACCCTGGGCTGGAGTATGCGAAGACCCGCCACAACGTGGGATTCATGGTGCTGGACCGTCTGGCCGAGCAGCGCGGGGCGAGTTTCGTGCGCAACCGTTTCGGGCTCCTCGGCAAATGGGGCGCAGTGTTTCTGCTCAAGCCCCTGACCTTTATGAACCTGAGCGGCGACGCTGTCGGGGCGCTCGCCCGTTTTTATAAAATCTCGGCCCCGCAGATCCTCATTATTTCCGATGACCTGGATCTGCCTCTGGGCACCGTCCGGGTCCGGGCGCACGGGTCCAGCGGCGGCCACAACGGGCTCAAGTCCGTGATCCAGGTGTTGGGCACGGACGAATTTCCCCGGATCAAGGTCGGCATCGGCCGCCCGCCGGGGAGCATGGCGGTTATAGACTGGGTGCTCAGCCGCTTCGGCGCCGAGGAGAGAGCAGCGCTGGACGGGGCGCTGGGCGAGGCGGTGGACGCGGCCCAGTGGGTGGTGGTCCAGGGCGCGCAAGATGCCATGAACCGGTTCAACGGGCGCTAGGGGCAGACTTGGGGGCCTCCAGACAGGGCACACTAACGGTATCTTGGTATCAGGAGGGTCCGTTATGGTGGTGTACCGCTGCCGGCGCTGCGGCAGGCTGATTGG
Source organism: Bacillota bacterium (assembly GCA_021802225.1). The sequence goes on along the minus strand of JAKAAS010000140.1, from coordinate 2,280 downwards.
AGAATATGCAGGGGCCTGGGATGACCCGCTGCTGGGGCTAGCCCAGCTGCCCGCCGAAGATCAGGACGCGCTCATCACGCGTGTAGCGCCAGGCCAAACCCAAGTCAGCATCTTGTGCGAGCACTGCCTGCCCGTTCCTTATGATGAGGGCTTGTGGTATAACTAGGAACAAAGCTGGACCCGGGAGTTTTTGCCAGGGTCCGCAAGTCCTGGCAATGACAGGGATGAAAGGAATAATCATGGCCGATTTAAGCTCACTGCGCACGCTGTGGTCAGGGTATGCGCCATTTCATGACTTGACGGAGGCTTTGGGTGCGGGGAAGACCGCCCAGGTGTTCGGACTATCGGGCTCATTACCCTCGCTGTTGGCAGCGGGGGTATTACAGGCAGCGCCCCGCCCGGTTCTGGTGGTGACGGTGGGATTTTCCGAGGCCCAGACTTTTGAGGCCGAGCTCGCCCAGTTTGTGCCGCAGGCTCCCGTGTATCTCCTGCCTCCCCGCCCCCATGTCACCGGGGAGGTGCAGGCCCAAAGCCAGGAATGGATGCTGCGCCGCATTGAAGCGCTGTACCACGCGGCGCATGACCCGAGGACTGTGCTGGTCGCCCCGGTCGAGGCAGCCCGTCAACTGCTGATGCCCCAGATCCACAAAGCTCTGACTCTGAATGTGGGGGACATTGTGGACCAGGGCGAGGTCGTCACCCGCCTGGTCCAGCTCGGCTACGGGCGGGATGCGGAAGTGGGGGAAGAAGCGACCTTTGCGGTGCGCGGGGGGATCGTGGATGTGTTTGCGCCAGGAGGCCCGGCGTACCGCATCGAGTGGTATGGCGAGGAGATTGATTCCCTGCGCGTGTTTGATGTGGAGACCCAGAAGACGGTGGAGATGACGCAGCAGGCCGTGATTGGGGCAGCCCGGGAACTTTTGCTGACCCCAGCCGAACGGGACCGCGGACTGGAGCGCATTGCTCAGGAAGCGACGACGCTGTTTCACAATCTGGAATCCATGGGCCAGCAGGACATCGCCCTCAAAACCAAGGAACGGTTCGGTCACTGGCTCGCCGATCTGGCCGAGGGCCGCACGTTTGCAGGCATCGAGCGCTACGGGGCGGCCTTTTACCCGCTCAAGTCCCTCACCCAAGTCTTTTCGCAGCCGCCGCTTGTGATATATCATGACCTGCCGAGGATTGCCGACGCGCTGCGCGGACGGGATCTGGCTGAAACCGACGAACGTCTGCGGCGCTTGGAGCGCGGGGACTTTCTGCCGGTGGAGGCGGAAGCCACCCTCATCCAGGAACAATTTTTCGTTCGACTGAAAGGCTACGGGGAACTGAGCCTGTCCCTGATGCCGCACCAGCGCAAGGAAAGCGGGATGCATCTGAACCTTACGGGGCGCCCTGCCCCCCGCATTCACGGCCAGACAGACCTGCTGAAGGCGGAAGTGACACGGCTGCGCAAGTCGCGGCTTAAGGTGGGGCTCGTGCTGCGGGACGGTGACGCCGTTCAGGTCATGCAGCGCCAGCTGATTGATGTGGGCATTCCCTGCCGCCAAGGCCTGGGCGAGATAGGGGAGGTCGGGTTGCTGACAGGGCAATTGGCGCACGGCTTCATCCTGTCGGAACTGGGAATTGCCATCTTAGCTGAGACGGAGCTGTCTGGACGCGAGCAGCCACGTCTGCGGCGTGCCCAAGAACCGCGGCAGACGGTGCGCCTGGCCGACTTGAAAACCGGAGATTACGTGGTGCATATTACGCACGGGATCGGCCGCTACCTGGGCATGGTGACCCTCGACATCCAGAACCAGCACAAGGACTATCTCCATGTCCAGTACGCCGGCCACGACACGCTGTATGTGCCCACCGACCAGTTGGGACTGATTCAAAAGTACATCGGAGTGGAGGGCCAGGACCCCAAATTGTCGAAAATGGGGGGCCAGGAATGGTCCCGGGTCAAAGACAAGGTGCGCGCCTCAGTCCGGCAGATGGCCGAAGAACTGATCCGCCTCTATGCGGTGCGGGAGTCCCGGCCCGGCATCGGATTTGCCGATGACACCCCCTGGCAGAAGGAATTTGAATCTGCCTTCGGCTACGAAGAGACCACTGACCAGGTCCGGTCGATCGAGGAAATCAAGAGAGACATGGAGAAGACCCGGCCCATGGACCGCCTCTTGTGCGGGGACGTGGGCTATGGCAAGACGGAAGTGGCCTTTCGGGCGGCATTCAAGGCCATCATGTCGGGCAAGCAGGTCGCCTTTCTGGTGCCGACCACCATAGCCATATGCAGAG
>JAKAAS010000139.1 GCA_021802225.1 Bacillota bacterium | reverse complement strand
TTCATCTGGCACCCGTACGCCCATGAAAACTGGCCGAGATCATCAGGCGAAACCCACCGGGCTTCCGCCGCGTCCGAATCGGGACGGAGGAATTCGCTGCCCTTTATCTCCGCCGCAAAATCCAGAACAATAAAATGAGCGGAGGGGATGATGATTTCGGCGACGTGCAACAAAGGGCCAGGCACAATATCTATCTGCACTTCTTCATACACCTCGCGGCGCACAGCATCCGCCAGCGACTCTCCCCATTCCAGGTGACCTCCCGGCAGGGCCCACCGTCCTTCTTCGGGAGCGTGACCGCGGCGCACCGCCAGAAACTCGCCGAGATGATTTTTCACCGCGGCAGCGACCCCGATCTTAGGGCTGTCCGGCATGGTCGGAAATATCATAGATAGTCAGTTCGTTGTCATCTCCGAGCTGCCGCAGGCCGAAGATGACACCCCGCTCTTTTAATATTTGATTGAGGAAAGTTACCACTTGGTACGGAGTAAATCCCGTAAACCGCCGTTGCCCCAGCGCGACGAGTTTTTCATGGTCCGCTGATACCTTCATCCGTGACGCCTCCACTCACAGTCTCTTCCGTTATTTTGATCATATTATAGCAGTTTCCTCAGATATTAAAGAAGAGCCCGATTTATGCCCGGCAAATCTGCCTTGTTGTGTCATGATCATCCTAACATGCCCTAAGACTGTTTACGGCATACTAATCTCGTCACACAGACATGAGATGGGGAGGGATGAGATTATGGCACGCAGCAACCGGGGCCCGTCAGTTCTGTCACCACAGATTCGCGATCAGTTCAAGTACGAAATCGCTGAGAATCTTGGCTTGACGGATGAGATTCTTACCAAGGGCTGGGCAGACATGCCGTCGCGCCAACTCGGCAGAATTGGCGGCAAAATTGGCGGCAATATGGTGAAAGTTATGATCCGGGAAGCTGAGGAATCCATGGCACGCAAGCCCGATTGAGTCCCCTTTCCGGCCCCCACTCCCAGATGGGCTGACCCCATCTGGGAGTAATATGCACTAATGTCTGCGACGTTATCCCCCGTTTGCCCAGATCTGTCCCAACGTCAAAAATACGAAGTGATGCAACCCCAGTGTCTGGAAGAAGCTTTCCCATCCATTTGCGGAAACCGGGCCATATGTGCTTCCCACAACCCCTTCCGGATGGTCTAGAAGATCCGCGGGCGCGCTAGTCCCCCACGTGCTGGGCCCCAGCGTAATCCCCGGCGATATGGCGATGACATTGAGGGCCGTGACCACTGAGGTGGCCGGTGCCGTGAATGGCACGGGCTGGCTGATGAAGACAGGCGTCTGCCCGCTGGTTTGGGTGATCGCTTTCTGTGACCACGACACTTCCTGGCGGATGCCCCAAGCTGGGAGCCCGTTGAGCGAGGTCCCGGAATATCCCCCCATGATGACCTCATTGCCAGTTTTGGCGACAGCGCCCATCAGACTGCTGTGAGTCAGGGCCCACTCGCCTGTGACCGCGATATCGATGAGGTCATGGGGGTAGAGTTTCTGGGCGGCAAGCAGCGCCGTGAGAACCTGCGAACGGGGATCGTACAACACAAAGGCCGCGATCGGCTGGAGATTGCTGTAGACCCCAGCCGGAGCCGCCGTGGGCACAAGCGCAGGACTCGGAGAAGACAGAGATGGCGCCGGGGCCTGGTGATGGGAAACACCCGAGGTGGGTGGGAGGGCAGGCACCTCACGGCGTTTTGCCGAACCATTCGGTGACGCGGACCCTTGCTTTTTGGCAGCGGGAACATGAAAATGCACACGCTGCCCCACCCATAAAATCCGTCCATGTAGGGAATTGGACGCTTCCAACCGTTTGAGGGGAATTCCCGCAGCCCAGGCAATGAGACTCATCCGGTCTCCCGGCTCCGCAGCGTAGGCCCAGCCCCTCTCAGCCGCCATCCGGACCACAGCCAGGTGCGCCATCATTGTCAGGGTTGGCCCATTCAGACCGCCGGACGCTGGCAATCCCACTTTGTTCTGAAACTTTTGCACGGCTGCCTCCAAAGACTGTGTCATCTGGCCGCTTAGCTGTCCCCGGTAGAGCTTCCAACTCCTGAGCCACGACTGGATCGCCACCACACTGGCCCCTGAGAGGCGCGTCGGCAGATCCGGCAGACCACTCACCACCGCCGTCAACTGCGTTTCCAGGGACGTGCCGGAAGGCTGGCCAAACTGCGTGACAAAATTCGATGTTCCCTGGTAGAACCGCTGGGTCACGCGCCCGGTGACTGGCCCGGCATTGAATCCCAGGACATCCAGCTCTGCCTGCACGGTGGCGACCGCCACCGGATCATGTCCTGCGCTCCAAGAATTCGGCACGCTGCCCGGGGATAGCAAAGACAATGAGAGCGCTGTTGCAATTAAACCAGTGGAAATCGTTCCTGCCATTGCATGCATTCCTCCTCAACTTCCAGAATGCACCAAATGGAGGAATTTATTCATCACCACCTAATATTGCGTACTGGCTCCCCACATCCCGCCGATCATGCCGGTGATCACTGCCACCGTCAGCCCCAGCCACAAGTGGCTGCTGGATCCGAGGTGCATATTTTCTCCAACCACCTTGCCCACCAGAAACAATGTCACGGCCGCCAGACTGCCGTGAATCCAACCCGCATGCTCCGCCCCCCGCCCTGCGACCCAGCCGCTGACCCCTGCCACCAGCAGAATTCCAGCCCATAGCAGAGCAGACAGCACGCTCCCTGCCAGTGCCGTGTTGTAATCCACCAAAGCCAACACAAAGGCCAGCACCGCCGCCGCCAAGATTCCTGCCATGACTCCCCGCAATATCACTCCCACGCTCACCTTGTCTCGTCTCCTCTCCTAATCCCAACTTACGCGGAAAACCACGGTTCATGACAGATTTTCATCACCAGACAATATGGGGGAATTTCTGCCAGAGACTGGATAGAGGATAAAACGGCTGGACAAAAAAATGCGCCGGCATTGCCGGCGGTTGTCAGTGGCATCGAAAGTTCTTTTCTCCCCGCGGGCTACTCCCGGGGCAACTCGTTTTCCGCTTTTTTTACCAGACGGCGAACCATATTCCCCCCGATTTTTCCGACTTCGCGGGTTGTCATGTTTCCCCAGCCTCTCTCATCGATATCATCATCGAGGCCTAAATCTTCCGCCACCTCTTCTTTCAGATGGTCCATGGCTTTTTGCGTGTCCGGGTCTGCGGGCTTCCGGTCATCAGGCATTGCATCCACCTCCACTCCTAGACTGTCCCCACCCGTTCGCCATTATCGCGGAATCTTTTACCACCTAGACAGCTACCGCCCCAGGCTGTACACTCGAACAATCACGATTCACTGGGGGGAGACTCTGATGACCAAACCTCAGCTTGACCTTGCCGCTGACAGCATGGGCCAATGCTTTTTTTGCAAGATGGTGCGTCAGGAATCCGGAATGGCGCACCACCTCCAGTCCTGCTCCGCACGCCGCCGACAGTTCCAGCCGTTAAGCGGCTCGGGTTCCCGGTCCAGCTGCCATATGATTGCCACTCCATGCGGCTCACCGCAGACCTGGTGGCATATTGAAGTGGCAGGCGACTTAACCCTGGCTGCGTTCCGCGAACAGCTGACCACGCTCTGGGCCCCGGCTGCGCATGGGGTCTTCGCCGGCAGCGTCAGTGAGCTGCTAGACACCCAGACTGTAGCCAACATCTTCATTCCAGGCCTCATTGCCCGCTGCGACGCCCCAGATGCCTGCCTGATGGTGCAGGTAATCTCCTGGTATGACGGCCAATCCGCCCCAGACCAAACCCTGGTGACCATGGCCGCCAGCCTGTCCTGAAGGGGCGCCGGCGGGCGGCCCTTCACTGCCCGCATGCAGGAGCCGCCTATCCTTAAGGCTTACACCCAAAACAATCAGGCACGGGGCCCGTCAAAGTTTGCGGGAACCTCTAAGATGTTGTGGGCAGGAATCAGCTGATACGCCGTCGCATCCAGTTGCAACGGGGTCACCGCAATAAAGCCGGAAGCCACAGCCCCGACGTCGGTATCCGGCTCATCCGCCACATCCTTAGCCCGCCCAGCCATCCAGTAGTATTCCCGTCCGCGCGGGTCCACACGGCGTTGGAAGTCATTGGAGTATTCCCGCCGCCCCAACCGCACCCACGCCATGTGGGCGGGATGTCCCTCAGCGATCTGAGGGAAATTCACATTGTACAGCACCCCCTGCGGAGGACAGGCGAAGAACGGCCCGGCAATCCACCAGCGTACAAAGGCTGCGGCCCATTCCAGGCCGCCAGAGTCGTCGCCGTCATAGGACAGGGCCAAAGACGGCACTCCGAGAAACATCCCTTCCATTGCAGCGGAGACTGTTCCCGAGTAATAAATATCGCGCCCCAAGTTCGAGCCATGATTGATTCCGGACAATACAAGGTCCGGCCTGTGGGGCATCAGGGCCTCTACTCCCAGTTTGGCGCAGTCGGCCGGTGTGCCGTTGATGCGCCACGCATGTTGCACCCCCTCCATTTCCACAGTAGCGGCATGCAGCGGCTTGTGCATGGTAATCGCATGCCCCATGGCGCTGCGCTCCAGCTCTGGCGCCACCACAAAGACCTCGGCGACAGCACTCACCGCGCGGGCCAGCCGGTTCAGGCCCACCGCCCCGATGCCGTCATCATTTGTCACCAGAATCCGTCGCAGATGCAAAGGAATTGCTACCTCCCTCTTCCCCAAAAAATTCTTGGATGAACCCGATCAGTGACGACTGGGTCTGTATCTCCACTCGTGGCCCGCCTAGAGCCTGAATAAATTTTGATCCATAGCGGCTGCGGATGACCCGGGGGTCGTAGACCACCACCACTCCCCGGTCCTGTCGCGTGCGCAGCAGCCGGCCAAAGCCCTGCTGAAACCGCAATACCGCCTGAGGCAAGGTCCTCCAGTAAAATGCCGACTTCCCGGCCTCTTTCAGCCGTTCCAGGCGTGCCTCTTCCAGCGGTTCGCCCGGGGCCCCGAAAGGAAGCCGGGCCATGACCACGAGAGAGAGGCCCGGCCCCGGAACATCCACCCCCTCCCACAATCCGGAAGCGCCAATGAGAACCGCCCGGGGCGATGTCTTGAACTGGGACACTAGGCGGACACTAGGTCCGTCAATGCCCTGGGCCAACGTCACCACCCCTAGGGCCTCCAAATCCAGGCGAATAAGGTCCGCCAGTGCCCGCAGCGTGCGGTGTGATGTGGTGAGAACGAGAGTCCGCCCCTGGATAATCGGCACCACCGCCAGCAGAAAATCCGCCAGCGAGCGAATATGGTCGGCTGCGCTGACGTCGGGAGCATCCGACGGCACGGCCAGACAGCTGTTATCCCGAAGATTGAATGGAGACGGCAATTGAATGGCCCGCATCCGGGTCCTAGGTATGCCCAAGGTCCGCGCCATATACTGGAAGTCTCCGGCTACGCTCAGGGTCGCGGATGTCAGTATACCGGTCTTGACATGGGCCCATAACGAGTCGGCCACCAGGGAAGAGACATCCACCGGTCCTTGCCGCAGCGCAATTTGCGGCAGGGTGTCCAGGTGGTGCGCCTCCCACCAACTCACCGCTTCTTCCCGCGGCGGACCCCACTGGTCTAGGTCGATGCTAAAGTGCTGCATGTCCTCCGACCATTTCTCAAAACGCAGCCAGGCCGCATCGCTTTTAATGCCGTCACCCAAAATCGCCTCGGCGGACGCCCAGGTATCCCGAGACATCTGGGCGACGACTGCCACCGTCTGCCGGACCGCTTTGAGGGCGGATTCCGTAGGGGTTCCCAGCCACTGCGCAAACCGTTCCTCGGTCACGCGGATCGACTGCCGGCTGTAATCCGACGCCGGTGTCTGGCCCAGGAGCAGTTGCTCCAAGCGCGCCAAGCGCTCCTTAAGCTGCACCGACTGATCGCGCAAGGATTCCAATGGCCCAAATAAATCGGGATGGGCTTTCAAGTGGT
>JAKAAS010000138.1 GCA_021802225.1 Bacillota bacterium | reverse complement strand
TGGTGAGTTGGATTTGGATAGGCATGTATGTGCTGGTGGCGGGCACACTGCTGGCCATGGGGGCGCCGGCGCACGGGGATGCGGCCCTGGTGAGGGCATGGGAATTCACGGGGGAGGATACCAAGCGGCGTGGCCGGTCCATTCTGGCGGCCGTTCCTGGGAGGTCCGGCCATGATTGATTTTCTAGCGATTCTCCTATCCCTGGCGGTTTTTGCCCTGATTTATCTGCCTGCGCAAAGAGCCCGCGACCCGCGCCCAATTGAGCCGGTCCCGGAGAGCAGGCCCGGGGACGGTTTTCATGACGACCTTCTTCATGAGTTGCAGCGGTACTGTCCCGCCTGTGGAGGACAGTGGGATCATCTAGGGGCCCTCGGGTGTCCTCATTGCGGATCGTCCCGGACACCGCGGGAGGAGTTCTAATGAAGTCGGTCTGGATTGGGCTGGCAGGGATGGCGTTGGCAGTGTTGCCCGCAACTGCCAGCCAAGCGGCTGGCTCGGGCGCTATAAGGCTGGAGATGCTCGTGATGCTGCCGGCCAAAGGACATCTAGCCGTTTATGAGCAAGTCACGATGGAGCGGCCCGCTCCTCATCCGGTGGCCGGCATTATGGCGCACGCCGGCGGCATTCAAGTGGTGTCGGCCTCGGTGCTCAGGCAGGGACCTGGCTATCTGGTCATGAAGGGCAGTCCGGCAAAGTTTGCCGTGCGGTATGACGTGCCCTGGAATGGCCGTTCCGGAAGTTACCCCATCCCGGCGTACCTTGCGACGGGTACGGTGGCGCTCCTGATTCCCGGCAGTTTAGACGTCCCTGCAGTGCTGAACCCTTCTCTGGCTTTGAAAGATCAGGGAAAGATTCCCGGCGTGGCGGACAGCCCCGTGTTTGAGGAGTACGTGACTGCCAATGTGGCGCCGGGACAGTCGCTGCCGCTGGTATTGGAGGGCACGGCGGCCGCTTCTGCCATGCCCCCTGCTCCTCATGGTCTTACAGGCCCCGCATGGGCCCGGGCACTGTTGGTGGCTCTGATGGCTGGCGCAGCTCTTCTGGCGGGAATCGCCAGCTGGCGCTGGAAGCCAATAGGGGCCATGTTTAGTGACATGGGAAGGCTCCGGTCCCAGCTGCTGGGGGCGCTCGCCGCCACGGAAGCCGCACACCGCCGGGGAGAGATTCCGGATGACGCCTACAAACAAGAGAAGCGGGGATTGGTGGCCGCACTGCAGCGGGTCTGGGACCACCGCCAGATCCCATAGTTAGGGAGGTGAGTCAGACGGTTCCCGTCATCGAGGCTTCACACATAGGGAAAAGCATTGGCGACACCGCCATTCTTCGGGATATTTCTCTGACGATGGCACCCGGAACAAGTTTGGCCATTATGGGACCCAACGGCGCTGGAAAAACCACTCTCTTGAGAATTCTCAGCGGTCTTTGGGCCCCTTCTCAGGGAGAACTGCGGAGATTTGGCGTCAGGGTGGATAAGGAGGCCAACAGCGACAGGCGGATAGGATTTTTGGGACACCAATCGTTTCTGTACCCGGCATTCAGTGCGAGGGAGAATCTCATGTTTTACGCGCGGCTCTGGGGAATGTCCCAGCCCGCCGCGCACGCTGCCGCTGCTCTCCGGCGCGTGGGTTTGGGCTGGTCTCAAGATGATCCCCTGCGAACTTTCTCGCGGGGAATGCTGCAGCGCGCTGCTATTGCGCGCATGCTTCTCAGCGGCCCGGAGCTCGTGCTGCTGGATGAGCCGTATACCGGCCTTGACTTCGCGGGGCGGAAGCTTCTGGATGGCGTGCTGGATGAGATAAAGGGGGCGGGCAGGAGCGTCGTGATGATTTCCCACCGTGTGGACGAGGTCATGCGCAGCGCAGATGCCGTAGCCATCATGGACCGGGGCCAGCTTACGTGGTGGTCCGGTGTCTCGGCAGTGTCTCCTGAGTATCTAGCCCGCGTGTGCCAGGGCCAGTTGGATGCGGGAGGCTGGCACCATTCGTAAATTCTGGTGGATACTGCAAAAAGACTGGACGATGGAAATGCGCACGAAGGACCGGTGGGTAGCCATGATGGCCTTTGTGCTTATGACCGTGTTTCTTTTTGCCTTTGCCATGGGATCCGCCTCTGCGCGCATCAGTGCCGCATTTCCCGGGATTTTATGGATGGCGTTCCTGTTTGCGGGCATGATAGGCATGAAAGCGATTTTTGGACACGAGATGCCTGAGGAGACCTTGACTGGCTTGATTCTGGCGCCTGGCGACAGGACCGCCGTCTATTTAGCCAAGATGGCCGGTTCACTTATTTTTATGGTGCTGGTCGAAGCGGCATCGACGCCGATCTTTTTCGCCTTGCTTCAGGAACCGTGGCCAAAGCGTTGGGGACTGCTGGCACTGGTATTGACCCTCGGCGCGCTAGGATTTGTGGAAGTGGGGACATTGCTCTCAATGATTGGCGCGCAGATGCCGTCGGGGGACCTGATCCTTACTACCTTGCTGATTCCCCTGGAGATTCCGGTCATGATCACCGCCGTGCAAGCCACTGCGGACATGTTGGTCCGGGGCAGGGGAAGTCCCTGGCTGTGGATTCACGGACTGATGGGTTACGATGCCATTTTTATGGCCCTGCCCTTGATGCTGTACGACTATTTATGGGAGGTGTAGCCGTGGCAAAAATTTTTCACCATGATGGCTGGTACTGGCTTCTACTGCCAACCATGCTGCTGGCGCTCTATATGGATTTCATCTGGACCCCCGACGACCGCGTGCTCGGAGCCAGCCAGCGCATATTTTACTTCCATATGGGAGCCGCATTGGTGGTCGCACTAGCGTTCAGTGTGACAGCGGCCGCCAGTGCCGGCTATCTGCTCACCAGGAATCTCGCCTGGGATGTGTGGGCTGCCGCTTCAGCAGAAATCGGCACCGTCTTTACGAGCATGGTCATGCTGAGCGGCACATTGTGGGGGCGGGCGGCGTGGGGAGTCTGGTGGACATGGGATCCGCGGCTGACGGCGACCTTGATTCTGTGGGTGCTGTTTGCCGGATACCTGCTGCTCAGGGAAAGCTCAGACAACCCGGCCCGCCGTGCCGCATATTCGGCTGTACTAGCGCTTGTCGCCTTTGCCGACGTGCCGGTTGACTACATGGCTATCCGCTGGTGGCATTCCATTCACCCCGTCGTGATTACTGCGCAGGGGGTGAACATGGATCCCCGGATGGCTGATGCGATGGTGGTCTCCATGATCGCGTTGACTGGGCTGTTTCTTGCCTGGATGGTGATTAGAATTCGGTTTTTGCATGCGGAGATGGGCATCGCTGCCGTGAAAAATGCCGTGAGAACGCGGACAGGACCCTGAACGGGAGCGGGCATACGGGTTCCAAGGAAACCAAGGAGGAAAAACTACGATGATGATGACTGCGCAGGAGAAAATGTACTTGGCGTTTCTCTTTCTGGCCTACACGGGTCTGTTTTTGATCATGTTCGGGTTCATGTTTAAAATGCTGCGTAAAAGCCGGCAGCTGACCCACGACGTGAAAATGCTCACAGACGAATGGTCTGCACGGGAGCCTGGATTATCTGTCACCGAGTCGTCCCCTCCTGTGGTTCCCAATGTCCGCGGCAGGGAGCTGTAATTACATGCACGCATCCCATTACGACGCGGCTTGGCACGCCGGAGGCATCATCTCTTAGAGGATGGGCAGGCCTCAATCGCCTGATGGGATGGAGGACCGGAAGAACGGCTGTCAAGCCGTTTCGACTGCATAGCCTGTGGGGAGCGAATATGGGATGGCTGCTTTCCGTGGCTCAATTTCCAATGCCTGCGCTCGCGTCTGGCCCGGCACAGTCTGTCTCCTTCGGGCTGCGAGCCGTGGTGTGGACTTTGTCTCCGTTGTCCGGACGTAGAGCCGGCGACTCATGGTCCGCTCGTGTCGGCCTTCGCCGATTGCCGCGCCTTTCGCATGTCATTTGCATCGTGGGTTGGGTAGAAGGGCTGTGACATTTCGCCGTAATTCACTTCCGCCCAAAAGGCGTCGCTCATGCATCAAACGTAAACGGGCCATGATGGCGAAGACGGGGAATCGCCGGACGCCGAAGTTCAAGGAAATTCTGGGCGCCGCCGCAGGTGGCGCAGCCACCCACCTTGTTGAGCTGCTGTAGCAGGGAGAATGCCGGCGTACGGAGGACTTTGAAACTTTTGCCTGCCAGCGGACCCGATACTGTGCTATCATGAAAAGTGGACACTAGGGGTGCCAAAAGCGCTGAGAGGCAAGATGCCAACCCTTGAACTTGGCCGGGCAATTCCGGCAAAGAACAGTGTTATCACTCTGGAAAAGAGCTTTATCGCTCTACTCTTTTCCCAGCCTCCCAGAAAGTTCCACTTCATCCCGATCTGTGTATCTGCTGCCCGAGAGGGCTTTTGAGGAGTAGGATTTTTCATGGTTGAACACCGTTTGCACGATCCATCTCGCACTAATGCCTGGCATATTGAAAAAAATGGCGTCAACCCCGTTCCCGGGGAGGAGCGCAGGGGATCTCCCCGCAATGTTTTCTGGATTTGGTTTGCCGGGAATTTGAATATCACCCTGATTGTAGTGGGAGCGGTAATTTTTAGTTTCGGCCTGTCGTTCTGGCAAAGTCTCATTCCGCTCGTCGGACTTTTTTCGTTCGTGCTCGTCGGCTATTTCGGCCTGCCCGGGATGGAGACCGGCCAGCCTACAATGGTCTTGTCGGCCCAATCCTTTGGACGTGTGGCTAACAAGGCGCCCAGCTTGATTTCGTGGCTGAATCTGGTGGGCTGGGAGACGGTGATGCTGGTGATTGCCGTGTTTGCCAGTGAGAGTACACTGGCTCTCGCGTTTCACATGCCTTTCGGCACTCCTTCCATCCTTATTTCCCTGGGCGTCGTGACTATTGCGGCATTTACGGTGGCGTTTTTGGGGCATGCTACCATTGTCGTGATTCAGACCTTATTTTCTTATCTATTTGGAGTGATGACCATCGGCGTCTTCATCCTCCTGCTGCCGCACGTCCACTGGGCGGCCCTGATGTCCGCTAAAGATGGGTCATGGCTGAGGGGTGTCATTCCAGCAACGTCTATCGTTATTGCCGCAAGCGGCCTGTCTTGGGTCAATACGGCATCCGATTATACCCGCTATCTTCCGGCCGGCACCAGCCACAGGAAAGTTGTGGGCGCCACAACCTGGGGAGCTGTAATCCCCGGAGTTTTCCTCATGGGGCTGGGAGTTCTGCTGGCCAGTTCCATGCCCTCTTTAGATTCCGCCGCCAACCCGGTAAGCATCATCGACCACGTCCTGCCAGCATGGGCTGCCATTCCCTATCTGCTAGTAGCTATCGGTGGCATCATTACAGCCGATATCTTGGACGTATACTCCTCGGGCATGAGTCTGTTGGCATTGGGCATAAAGATTCCGCGGTCCCGCACAATCTTTGTCGATGCCGCCCTGTCTATCGCGGCCAGTTTATTTATTCTGCTCAGAGCCCAGAGTTTCATTGGCACATTCGAGGCGTTTCTGACCCTGCTTGCGGGGGTACTCGCTCCGTGGGCTGCAATCTTCCTCTGGGATTCCCGCAAGATTGTCGCCCAAGGGAGTTACCGGATCCCGAATGTCCGGCTGAGCGCCCTTATTGCCTGGCTTTTGGGACTGTGTGTATCTCTGGCGACGACCTCTACGGAGATTTTCACGGGCCCCCTGGCCCGAGGCATTTTCGCAGATTCGTCACTCGGCTTTATTCTCGGGTTTGCTGTGACTTTAGTCGTGTATGCCCTATGGTCCGCCGTTCCGCAACTGCAATGAAATGTCCGGGGGCCGTGTGCCGAAGGGCTCTGTGACCAATTGCGCACAACGTCCGGAGACTTTTTCAGGGCGGCGTCACACCACTAGGAGCGATTTTGACCATGCACAGTCGGGCGCAGTTCCAATCAGGGTGTGGGAACGGCATCATTACTTTCGGGCAGTAT
>JAKAAS010000137.1 GCA_021802225.1 Bacillota bacterium | reverse complement strand
AAGAGGGGAAGGCCGGGCCAATAAGTTATCGGGCATTTGAACCAATGAGTGCCACGGTATGTGACGCAGTGTGGCGCACAGACCCACGACCCGTATTGGGAGGTTCTGGGGGATTGAGCTGTGCGATGGATTCAATGCGGCAGGAAGTGTCTGATGACGTTGACAGCTCCATCTCCCTGATCCAGTGCCGCAAACCTCGGTTTGCAGGGTGGGGTCACCATAAACAGAGAAGTATTCTGCTCTCAGTGGCATCCAAGGGTGAGTCTAACAAAAGAGGGGGACATGGGTACCACCCCTACAGGGCAGTCTCTGAATAAGATAAGTGTAGGTGGGGAGCACCGAGCCAACACCGGTGTGAGGCGTGTTGCACAACAAACCTGGAATGGATCGGCAGAGATCGCAGGCGGGCTTCACGTGAGGATTGTTAAGGAAGAATAGCACAAACTCCCGGGTGAACCAGGAAAGAAAGGGGTCAAACAGACCCGCCGGTACGCTTGCCAGGGGAACACAACAAGGAGCACTCGATCATGTTGGACGATTTATTGAGTCCCATGCACTTGGTGGCGTTGGGCATTGTCGGACTGAACCGGGGCTAGAGGTGACAGTCCTGAAGCCACCGCCTGAGACGTGAGCGCCCTGGCGAAAGCAAGGTGATGGGGCGGAACAGCGTGGCAGGGCGAAGGAGCGATGACATATGCATACGACGGGAGAAGGTCAGCGCATTGGTGTCAGCGTGCTCAGTCAGAGTGAAATCGTTTATGTCGGATTGTGCGCATCGGTCACACAACACCCGGATTTAGTGTGTTGCCCGCACCAGGCAGAGGACCCAACCTGGTCGTCCCAGGCAGTGCCGCCCAATGCGGATGTGGTGGTGGCCATACTGACGCCTGATGCTTTGTGGGACGTGGTGCAGGCGCTGAACGTTACAGCACCTGACGTGCCGGTGGTCGGGGTAATTGAAGCGCACACCGTGAGCAACGAGGAGGTGGTCCACTTGGTGCGGGCGGGGATCACCGGACTTACCACCTCAATGTGCGCAGAGACCATCATCAGCATAGTGCGGTTGGCTGTGCGCCAGGTGACTATGGTGGATACGACTCTGATGCAGGCGATGATGCGGCACTCCGAGAGGTTTCCCCCATTTCATGCCGAAGGGGTGGGGGTCGCTGATTTATCGGCTCCCGATCGTTGCCTGTTGGCATGGATTGCCCATGGGTACAGCAATCGCCAAATCGCGGTGGAATTGGGGACGACGGTGAGCGGCGTGAAACATCGCGTCAGCAAGGTGCTCAAACAACTTCAGGTGTCTTCCCGTATTTTGTCGGTGCCGCTGTATGTCACCTACGAGCACCAAGGGCGGGCACAATCCGACCTTGCTCCGGGACCGCCAACGATACTCCCGGTGACCCAAGCGCCACCCAGCGACCGCACGCAGGATGAGGGTTCACCATTCTGTGAACAGACGGGTCTGCTGGACGGTGAACATACGGAAACGCCGGGAAGGGAGACGACAAGATGCCATCAGAGCCACTGAGCATCGATACGCGGGGATTGCTCTGCCCCTTGCCGGTGATTCAATCACGCCGGGCTCTAGAAGGGATGCCCACTGGGGCGATTCTTGAGGTGTTGTGCGGGGATGCGATCAGTGCGTGCGATGTGGAGGTCTGGGCAACCCATCATGGCTACCGCGTCATGACATGGGATACCCAGGATGCGGCTCTCCGGCTCACCATTGGCCGTCAGTCCATCACCCAAGATTTTAATCATTCTCCACGGACAACAGAGAGAAGATGATATTGGAGGGATGATGCAGGATTGTGACCCCACTCATTGTGGGGCATCGTCCCATGGAATTCATGGCTGGCGAATCGGCACGTGGGCGACCCCCAACGCACGGCTTGGTCTGCCGTTTGGCAAGATCAAACCGTGGGCTTTGATGATGGAAGAGCCGGGGCGGGTCTTCCCGGTTCAGCAAAAACAGCGGGGGAGGGTACACCTACCATTGTGCATCTCGCACGAAAGCCATGGAAGACTATTCGACAGCGCACAGCCCTTTCTTTATCAACGATAAAGAATGCGTCGTGCCTGCTTTATAGAGAGAAAGACGTCTATAGGGCAGGGACCGATGTTATTAGGCCACAATGCCAATGGGAAACTGCACTGAGCCCTATGACGACCGCATGCCTATTTCCTTCTCGTGTGACCCATCACCATGCGCTTATGGAGAGCGACGGAGGGACTGGCTCGATGATGCCCGGCCGTCGGCCAATACGGCTCAGGTGTCCACTCCTACAGCGACTGCTGAAAATGAGAGGCTGACACTAATAGCAGTCGGCTGCTGCGGATGCGTTTTTCTGTGTTAATTCTCAACTTTCGCAGGTAAAAACTGAGCCTTTTGCCTTTGCTTATGCCGCTTTGCGGGATTTTTGACCGGGGCTTGACTTCTGGAGACCGTTGATCCGGTCGCGGAGTGGGGCCGGAAGTTGTCGCAGAAAGGCTTGATAGAGCGCCTCCACTTGGTCGGGCGTCAAATCGAGAGTCTCATGCAACGCGGCCTCGAAGGCGGCCATGATCTGGTCCCAGACGATGGCCCAGGTTAAATCGGCCAGTTCATCCACCATGACAAAAAATAGGGCTCCGACGGTGCGCAGATCCTGTTCGGCCCGCGTTTCCTCGGTTAACAAGAGATAACGCCAACAGACTAAGGTCGTGTGCGCGATCAAGGCATCATAGGACCGACTCTGAAATTCCCGGGCGAGGCCCAAAAAAGATTTGCTGACTTTGAAGAAGGTTTCAATGTCCCACCGTTTCCCATACAGCCGCACGACTTCGTCGTCGGGCAGACTGATGTCGGTGCACAGCAGCGCCAGCCATTCCCGTGAATGACCGCGCCGGTCCCGAATAAACACAAGTTTGACGGGAAGAGGACCCATCGGGGTGGGGAGTTGCACCACAACCGATCCTTGCAGCTCATGACGGCTCCATGAGCTGCGCAAGGCCCGATAGATCTGCGACAACGTGAGGAGCCGTCCCTGCCATTCATAGCGCAGGGAGCCATTTTTGAGCATGCCAATGACCTCGCACCCGGTCTCGTTCACGATGCGACGGATTAACGTGGGCGTGGTAAACCAGCGGTCACAGACGACATAGGCGGCGTGCAATCCGGTCTTCAGGGCCTGTTGGATCAGGGCCACCGCCACCGTGGGGGCGGGCAAAAGGGCTTCCCGGCGCCGTACGGCGCCGGGACTCCGCGGCGGAACGCCGTCGTGGGCCGGTTGACGCTTGTCCGCTTTTTGCGTGGTCAACAAGGCAAAGTCGGCCGGAATAATGGTCTGGCCATCGGTCCAGACCAGCACCAGCCAGCGAAATCCCCGGCGCATGCGCTGGGCGGCATGATCAAAGACGGGCCCCATCAATTCGACCAGCTTACTCCGTGAGCGATCATACAGACTATCATCCAAGGCGAATACCGCGACGTGCTGGGATAAGGGCCGCGCGTGGTGATAGACCTCTCGGGCCACGTGACTCAGGACCCGGCGCCAATTCCACCGGGGGTCATTGAGGAAGCGGTAGACCACATCCTTGCCGAACGGCACTTCGTGGGGCTGGCGGGTCTCCAACCACCGCCAGAAATTCCGTTGCGTGAAGATCAGGCCGAGGAGAAACTGCACCACGATGCGGGGGGGCGATCCCCACCGCGGCTTTATGGATGCCTGCCGCGTGGAGAATGCGGGCGAAGCCGATCGTCGCGAGGAATTGAGAAAGTCTTGAATCCGGATGATTTTGTGGTATCATTAACTTGCCTCTTTCTGGGTAATTTTTGGTGGATACCTAAATTATACCGGAAATGAGGCAGTTTGTGTTGTCAAGCTTCTAGGAAATCGCCAAAAATCGGCGTCCTGACAACGTTTTTAGACAATCCCCTCCTGCGAAAGCTGAGTTAATTCTGGAAGGAGGACTGGCATGTTATGACACACCCTCATCGCTGGCAATTTGAGACGTCGGCCGTACGGGCGGGATATTCTCCTGACACCACAACCTCGGCGGTGGTTTCGCCGATTTACCAGACCGTGGGATACGCTTTTAAAGATACGGGCCATGCTGCTCGCCTTTTTAATCTGGATGAACCGGGAAACATTTATACGCGCATCATGAATCCTACTACCGATATTCTGGAGCAACGCGTGGCCGAATTGGAAGGCGGCGCCGCCGCCGTGGCTTTCTCTTCGGGAATGTCCGCCATTACCGCCGCCGTGCTGAACTTGTGTCGTGCAGGCGATGAGCTGAATGCCTCAACCTCTCTGTATGGAGGCACCTGGACCCTTTTTTCCTCCACCCTCCAGGACTTCGGCATCACCGTGCATTTTGTGTCGGACACCGAGTTGCCTCATGCCCATGAACTGGTCAACGACTGCACCCGCGGTGTTTTTGTTGAGTCTATCGGCAACCCCCGTCTCAACATCACGAATATCCGCGCCTGGGCGGATTTTGCCCACCAGCACGACATCCCACTCCTGGTGGACAATACCTTCGCCACCCCCTATCTAGAGCAGCCGGTAGTCCACGGTGCCGATGTGGTGATTCATTCCCTGACCAAGTGGATGGGGGGACATGGTACCTCCCTGGGAGGCATTATTGTAGATTCCGGGCAGTTCAACTACAACACGCCCAAGTTTCCCCAGTTTTCTCAACCCGACAGCAGCTACCACGGCCTGGTTTTTGGAGAGCACGAGGCGGCTTATGCCCTGCGCCTGCGCGTCAAGATTCTGCGGAACACTGGTGCCGCCATTGCGCCATTCAACGCCTTTTTAATCCTGTTGGGACTGGAGACCCTGGCCGTGCGTATGAAAGAGGCCTGCTGGTCGGCGGCGTTGCTGGCGGAGCGGCTGTCGCATCATTCTAAGGTCAGCTGGGTCAACTATCCGGGACTGGAGGACGATAGGGCGCATCCGCTGGCCAAAGAATATCTGCGGCACGGACTGTTCGGCACGATGCTCAATTTTGGTGTGCGAGGTGGCCGTCAGCAGGCCGAACAGATGATGGATTGCCTGGGCCTGTGGTTAATGGTCGCCAATGTCGGCGATGCCCGCTCGATGGCCATTCATCCCGCTTCCACAACCCATCAACAGTTGAACCCTCAGGAACAGGAACTGGCAGGAGCCGGCGGCGACGTGATCCGGTTGTCCGTGGGCCTGGAAAATGTCGAAGACCTTTGGGCCGATCTGGATCAGGCTCTTCTTTACTTTGGATGACATATGGGATTGGGGGGCCAGTTAAGAAGGCTGCGGATCTGTCCATGAAACCCCCACGCTGCCGCACTGTCATGCCCGCCGGTCTTCCGCTTGGCCCTCCGTCTCTCCCTTCTAGTGTCTTTCCAGGCCTTTATCCACGGCATCCCCGCATGCATTGCCCGGACTCTGTCCATTCGGGTACCATGGTATCAAAAGGTTGTGGACTCCAGGGAGGAAAAAGAGCCTGAAGCCCACGGAGTTTGTCCGCACGGTAGACCATTTGAGGCGCGTGTGTCTTCCTTGTCCCTTGCTCCACACATTAGGCCAGCGCTCCTCAACAGCAGGTCGCAGTAACAGCGCAGCAAGCAGATACTTCTCCCTGGGCGTGGCCCCTGAATTAAAGTGACTCCAGTTTGTCCGGTATCTGTCTTGACAATAGGGGCCACTATACTCTATAAAGGACACCATTGTCAAGACAATATTTCTACGGATTTTTAGTGACAGTACTGCAGATGCCGATCGCAAAATCGGATCGGTTTTTGGGGCCAGAGCGTTGTCGATGGTTCCCCCATTACCCCCAACACTCCGCGCGAGGTGAGCCGCGTTCTTGGCGGCGTTTATTGAGATGGGCCCCCCGGGCGATGGCCATCTCCTGCCTAGACCGTGGCACCCGTTTCCGGTTGATGGTTAGGCCCTCATCGTGCACCAAGCCTGCCGTGATCCGGCGGGATCCATAAA
>JAKAAS010000136.1 GCA_021802225.1 Bacillota bacterium | reverse complement strand
ATGCTGTCAAATATAGCGCTCAACAATGGCTGGGGACAGGAGAAATGGTTCATGGCAAAAACTTCCCTGGTGTGCCGTCTTCTTCTCATGAAATTGGTGAGAATTGTGAATGTGATCCACGGGCCTCTCCCCCGCTCTCTTACGACTCCCCTCTTACTCCCCTTTTCCGGGGGAGACATGGAAATCAAAGTGAAGATGAAAGAGGACCCCAAACATGGCAGAATGCTTGCGGTCTTGCGGTGCAGCATTATGGTCGGGCAAGGCGCCGAATTAGTACCAGGCTGGAGTTCAAACTATGGCCGCTCGACCGCATGGTAAACTCGGGAGGCGTGTAATTAGTGAGGCGCTTTCTCTAAGCGGGGCCGCCCTGAACCTAGGCCGCTACGGCGATTACTACGGCTGGCTCAAACCCTTCGCGTACCTCGAATACTGTTTGGAACAGCTGCCGAACCGGGATCTCGCGGATCCCACCACCTTCGCGAGCCTGTTGCCGTGGTCAGACGATCTTCCCCGCCATCTGCATCTCCACATGGCCTAGCAATCTCTCGGGCCTCGCCCTGGTTCTCCGAAGCAGGCGTACGAGACCTTCTGAGTGAGAAGAGTCCCGC
The DNA here is from genome assembly GCA_021802225.1 of Bacillota bacterium. The sequence goes on along the minus strand of JAKAAS010000136.1, from coordinate 5,371 downwards.
CACCGTTTCGATCCCTGCACATGATGGTGTCTCCCAAGAGAATCGCAAACGTCGGGGGTCAATGCGAGGTGCTATCTATTTTACGCTTACCCTTTGCATTTCAAAAGAACCACCTTATCGATGTAACGTTCGTGACTGTCTAGAGGTTACCTCTATGGTTTGGAATCAGGAGACGGCTGCTCACTGTGTGAAATTCCTTTGTAAACCTAAACCGAGCTCTTCCCACTGACGGAGAAGAGCTCGACATGAGGCACTATTAACTTTGCCCCCACTTGTCGCTAGCTAAATTAAACGATCCAGATGCCCCGCTTGACGACGTCCACTTGATGATGGTCCCCTGAACATTTGTGATGGTAATCGCGCCGGTTTGCCCCGGTGCCAGAAATTCACCACTCCACGGCGCATTGTTTTGGTCTAGTACTTGCACGTCAATCATGCCCTGTTCAGGATTGGACCGCTTATAGCCACCAAGGACTAGAACCTCGTTCATCGTGTTTGGGTACCACCCGGCGGTCCATGCGGAGGACTGCGTCATCGGTATAGGCCCGATCGGTATGCTGGGTTCCGCGATCGGATGCGGAACGGGCGGTGAAAAGTGGGTCACCCCGCCGTGATCCCTGGCCTTGTTTTTATTCTGTGCGGCGTGCGCCAGTTCCTTGGCAATGCGCTGTTGTTTTTGGCTTTGAAAATTTTGCGTCGTACTTGCTTGCGTGGCATTATGACTGGCTATCGCACTGGCTCCAAGAAGTACAATGCCGGCGGCAATTAGGCTCGTGTAGAGATATCGCATGGGTTTCACCCTTTCTATCTAAGTTTTATCTTTCTAAATGTTCGTTGCCCACGAATATACATCGTTGCCTCCGGTTGCATTGTTTAAGTCTGCCCATCCACTTTGCCAACTTGGGGCATGGCAACGATTCGTTTCTAGCACTATCACGCGCCATATATTGGTAATTACCGGCTCTCACGAAGGTCTTTCCATAATAACTCCGAGGCTTTGGTGGCAATAAATGAGAGACGGCGCTCAATCGGAAGGCCATTCGGGGGAGCGAGTTTACTAGCACTTTTGGCAGCACTCGGCGCGTGGAATTTACCACAATCTGGATTATGGCGGAATATTTACGAATCGTTGCCATACCCCATATAGGAATTATCTGGATAGGCTGCGATGCAAACTCCGCTGGGGTGGCTTTCAATGCTCTGCCGGATCTCGTCTGCGTGGCGGAGCAATTCGGAAAGAATGGGTCCGCCTGCGCATTACCAACCCTTGCCTCATATGGGATTCCATGGGTGATACATGGTCGTGAAGTGATGAGACCGCAACAGGGGCGGTGGAAACCGTCGGCGTGCGAATGCCGTCTGGCAGTTTTTCTACGGTTCGCTACGTCCCCGCATGCGGTCAAACAGTTGATGACCGAGAACCTGATCATGTTCCTTGGCAGTGTCCCATCCAAACGTTATGGACTGCATCGATATTTTGGACATTTCCGAAACCGGCAGTCTTACGCTGGGCTATTCCACTGCTTGGCCCACTGAAGAAAAATGTCAAGACTCTTGGGGTTGGCCATGGCATCTGGGTCGACCGATGTGCCCGGGGCAAATCCCATAAGAATTTTCCGGATGGGCACTTCAAGCTTCTTGCCGTTCAGGGTGCGCGGCACCTCAGGAATCTCGTAGATGGCATCAGGGACATGGCGGGGCGAGACAGTGCTGCGAATGACCTCGGCTATCTGTTCCCGCAAGTCTGCAGTCAGCTCTGTGCCCTCTGCCAGGACGACAAAAAGCGGCAGAAAAGATGGGCGTCCCAGATACTCGAGATCGACGACCAAGGAGTCCGCTACCGCTGGCAATGATTCCACGGCTTGATAGATTTCACTGGAGCCCATGCGCACCCCGTGGCGATTGATGGTCGAGTCGGAACGTCCATAGATAATCGCAGTGCCCTGCGGTGTAATTTGAATCCAGTCACCGTGCTGCCAGACTCCAGGATATTTGGTGAAGTAGCTGTCATAATAGCGCTGACCTTCTGGATCGTTCCAGAAGTAAATCGGCATGGAGGGCATCGGCTCTGTTACCACAAGTTCTCCGACGTCGCCAGTCACGCCTTCCCCGATGTCGTTGAACGCTTGCACTTTGACGCCGAGAAATCGGCACTGCATCTCCCCTGCCCGTACGGGCAGGATAGGACACCCCCCTACAAAAGCTGCGGCGACATCAGTCCCTCCGCTGATGGGGCCGAGCCAGATATCAGAGCGCACATGGTCATAGACCCATGCATAGAGGTCAGGCGCCAAGGGCGACCCGGTAGTGCCCAGAGCGCGGAGAGAGCGCAGGTCATGATCGCGTCCAGGCTCAATCTGCTGTCTGGCGAGGGCTTGCAAGTAGGCGGGGCTGGTGCCGAAATAGGTCATCTGGGTTTCTTCGGCTATGTCCCATAAGATCTCGGGCGAAGGATAAAAAGGGCTCCCATCGTAAAGCACAATAGCAGACCCTGCTGTTAGCATACCGACCAATGCATTCCACATGACCCAACCTGTTGTGGTAAACCAGAAAGACCGATCTCCGGGCTGAATATTAAGGTGGAGTGCAGACATCATCAACTGTGTCAGCAAAATTCCTCCCTGGGACTGGACAATCGCCTTCGGAATTCCGGTCGTGCCTGACGAATACAGAATCCAAAGTGGATGATTAAACGGCACAGTCGAATAAGTCCACGGCGCGGGCTGTGCGAGGAGGTCATTCCACAACTGGGTCTGGTCTTCCTGATGACCCCAAAACGTGATATCTGGATCTAGATACGGGACGAGAACTGTGGATTTGAGTGACGGCAGATTCTCCTGCAAGGCATCGAGAACCATACGGCGGTCAAATGCCTTGCCATTATACCGATAGCCGTCCACAGTGAACAGCACGGTCGGCTCAATCTGACGAAAGCGCGCGATAGCACTGGCGCTCCCGAAGTCCGGCGAACAGCTTGACCAGACTGCACCAATACTAGCACAGGCTAGAAATGCGATAATGGCCTCAGGAATATTGGGGAGATATCCCGCAACGCGGTCCCCTTGGCCTACTCCTACTGCGCGGAGGTAAGCGGCCACGGAACTAGTTTGCTCAATGATCTCCTGCTTTGTCAAGATCCGTGGGGCCCGGGCCTCGGAATAGGCATGGAATACTGGTCCGGTTTCTGGCATTTTGCCGAAGACATAGGAGGCCCAGTTAATCTCTGCACCTTCAAACCACCGCGCACCAGGCATGGCGTGATCAGAGAGAACTCGCATGGAAGGCGTGGGTGATGTGAGAGAGAAATAGTCCCACAATGATCGCCAGAACTCTTCCACGTTGGTTGTTGACCATTCCCAGAGAGCCTGATAATCCGGAAAATTTTCATGAGTGATAGATTCCAGCCACTGCATATAATGGGTAATCCGGGCGTTACCGATCCATTCGGATGAAGGCTTCCATAGAATAGTGCCAAATTCCACGGGTCGCATTGAAATTCTCCTTTGCTGGCAGAAATCCTGCCTCTTCCAGTATCAAATCCCAGAAGCCAGAAGCGTTACCGACTCTTATCACTAGGTATCGTACCGCGAAATAGGCCGCACATACACCGGCCATTTGTCCCCCAAGTCCACGCCAACAGACTCAGAGGCCAAGAGGCGTTTCGGGCCACACCGCCTCTGCTTTACGCTCCCCGGGGGCTTGAGGCTCAAGTGACAGGAGACCCTCGTGATACACCTGGTTAAAAAAACCTCGGTAACCGTCGTTCGAGGTCACTGCCTAACGGCAGCGGATCTCACAGGATTCGTCCGCTGGAGGGCTGCTCTCGCGCTATTGACAGAGAATCGGCGGGACGGCCCGCTCTCCTTCACCGCCAAGGATCCACGAAAGAGAATGGCTATGAGTCTCGCCTCTGTCTTTCGCGTGGTGCCCTCGATCCAGGTGTTACCCGGCTCCTCATTCAGATGCCCCGCCGCGTCTTTCCTCGTGTGACTACGGCAGGGATCGTGTGGTGTGGTGCGTTAGTGCTGGTAAATTTGGTGGCGCTGATCAAGCCATATGTTGTTTTTTCAGCAGAGCTGCACTGATTTCTTGCTGAAGTTTGTTCCACGCACTCCAGTCCGCTTTGCGATACGCGTCGTGCCATTTCCCCCGCCGTTGCATCCATTCAAAAATGGCCGTTTTCATACGGAGTCTCCTTCCTGGGCTAACGCGGCCAGCGCTTGGCGCACGGTCGTGGCCATCTGTTTGCCCCCGCGCTCGCCGTAGATGCGGGCCGAGAACGATGACGTAATGGCAATCAAATCCTCGACGAGTTCCTGCTGGTCATCCTGCGCCGTCTGCTCCATGAGGACCACACGCACGCCGAAGGCGTGCAAAAAGGTTTCTAAATAGGCGAAGCCGAAGCGGGCTAGTCGATCTCTATACTCCACCGCCACGATGTCCGCCTGGTGCTGCTGAGCGAGTTCCAACAGTTGCTGCAGCCCCCGCCGCTTTTCATTTAAGCCACTGGCGACATCGGTTAAAGCAGTGACCACCTGCCATTGTTGCTCCGCCGCGAAGGCGGTGAGCCGTCCCAGTTGTCGGTCCAAATTCCCGGCCTCTTGTTGTTTTTTGGTGGAGACGCGCGCATACAGGACACAGCGCGAAGCCTGACCGACGTGGGGGCTCTCTGATAACAAAGCCTGTAAGTCCGCCACACGATAACGCCGCTGATTCGTCAAGGTCCGCATCGGTACGAGAACCCCCGTCGCTTCCCAATGGCGCAACCCTTCAATGCTCATGCCAATCATCTTGGCCGCCTTGCCGATACTTACGAATTGTTCTTCCATATGCTGATCACCTAGGGATATTATACCATCCATTGTGATTCTTTATGAGCAATTAGTGTAGAAGATACAACCTCCTTCCGTGCTGGAAGGAGGTTGTATCATTGCGCGAGCCTGCTCACTGCTGTCAGTGTCCCAAACCATGGCATTCACGAATGCGAGGAAGAATTGGGCGGCTCTTGGCCCTCGCCGTCTGTTGGCGCGGCGGTCATGTTCTCCTTCGCACTGACGGCCGAAGATGAGTCGTCTTGCGTCTGGGGTGGACGGTGCCTCCGATAATCCCACCATACCGCTGCTAGAGCTAATCCCGCTCCCAGCAGAAGACATATGGCCACCAGCAATGCCAGGGAGACGCTGGGAATGTGCCACCAGAATATTTGAATGGACACCCCATGCCGATTTTCTAGAGCAAGAATAATAACTAATATAACGCCGGTGAGCAGGGCGATAATTGTCCGAAAAGACCGGATGTCGCGTTGCACAGGCAGACCCTCCTCCGAGAACGCATCCTAAGTTTATGGAGATCCCTGAATACCTGTATCATA
>JAKAAS010000135.1 GCA_021802225.1 Bacillota bacterium | reverse complement strand
TGAAACTGACCGCCCGCCCCAGAACCTCCACATTAGCTGAGGGCCGCACAAACCCCAGAGCGATCATGCTGTCAACCACGCCTTGCGCATTGCGGGCCAGCCCAAACTCCACTAGTCGGCCAAAGACGTCGACATGGTCCGGCGGAATCGTTGCCATCATACCGAAGTCCAAAAAGATCAACCGTCCGTCCATCCCTGCCAGGAAGTTTCCAGGGTGGGGGTCAATCTGTACAAAGCCATCCAGCACAATTTGCTTGAGGTACGATTCCACGAGGACACTGGCAAGCTCCTGGGGATGGAGTCCTCTGGCATTAAGCTGATCGACTTCGGTCAGCTTAATGCCTTCCACGAATTCCATCACCAGGACGGTCGAATGGGTATACTGCTCATAAACCCGTGGCACCTGTACGCTAGGCCACTCGGCGAAATCCCGCTGGAAATGGAGCAAATGGTCCTGTTCCTGAACATAGTCCAGTTCCCGGTAGATTGATTCCCGAAATTCTTCAAATAGCCGCACCGTGTCCAGACGCCTGCCCGCCTTGGTCCACCGTTTCAGAATGGCCATGATGCGCGACAAAGCCCGCAGGTCCGTTTTTGCCAACTCACGGATTTTAGGCCGCTGAACCTTGACCGCTACGATCTCTTCCCCATGTGCTAGCCTAGCCCGGTGCACCTGTCCAAGGGAAGCCGCCGCTACCGGCCGTGGCTCGAAATCGTGAAATATCTCATTCAAAGGTTTTTGGAACGCGTTTTCGATGATCCCCCGCACGGCATCAAAGGGCGCCGCAGGCACCTGGTCTTGCAACTGCTGCAGCTCTTTGGTGAATGTCAGGGGCAAAACGTCCGTACGGGCACTGAGAAACTGCCCCACTTTAATAATCAGACCCTGCAGCCGCAGCGCTTCATTCCGGAAGCGGATGCCACCTTGTTGGTAGATGGCATCGACCGCCCGGGAAGCCGCATCTTTGGACAGGGTGCGCTCCGCTCGCTGAATGGCCCGGTAGTCACCCCAGTACGACAGCGCCAATCGAAATATTGACAGTGTTCTCGTCAGTTGAGAAGCCACGTGAGCGTTCCACCCTCATCCTATTGTCGGCGGGTACCCTATCAGTCCTGCTCGGGATCCCCCATGTCAGTCTCATCAGGTTCATCCCATACACGATACGCGTCATCCAGTTTTTGAATAAATTGGTGACGCTTCTTCCTGTACGATTCACGGCGCTCTTCCGGCATATCAGACCAGGGCCGGCGGCGCGCTATCCGCGCAATCCCGAAAAGCGCCAGCAGCCAGAGAAAAATCGGAAAGCGGGGACGTCTTCTAAACCACATTGTCAAAACTCCCTCCGTCTTATCAAATATTCGTACTGCTTACTATTTGCATTATAGATCTTTCTGAGGCCAATAGCACCTGTTGTGACGCCATGCTATCCGTTATTGTCGCTTCTTGCCAGGGCGCGTCGCCTGGCGGTAGCACCGCTCGTACAGTTTTGGAGTGTGTCCCAGTCCAATGATCATGACTTCTTCCCGGGCCCGGGAAATCGCGGTGTATAACTTGTAGTGTCCAGCCGAAGTGTCTTCGAACGCATCCGGACTTTCCGCGACTAAGATAGCCAAGTCAAATTCCAGCCCCTTAGCGTACTCGACAGTGGCCACAATGACCTCGTAGGGCTCGGGGTTGTCAGGCTCCACGGCCATCTCCACGCCGTTCTGCTTGCCAGCAAAGAGCTGGTCCAAGATATCGCGCGGTACCTTATTGCCGAAAATCACCGCGACTTGACCCAAATACTGCTCCGTTCCTCTATGCACCTCACGCAGGACCTCTTCCGCCAAATTCTGGCGGCTGGCTTGGCGGGCGGCATGCGCAATGCCTCCGGGACGCCGTGCGACCTGGCGGATCCCCGCCGGGTGGGCAGCGTTGGCCAATCGGACAATGTTTTCGCCGGAACGGTAATTGTCCTTCAAGGCGATATGCTGCGCCCCCAACCGATCTGCCAGCGCCGACCAGTCCCCCACCTCCGTATAGGGATTCAAATGCTGGTAAGGATCTCCGACGACCGTCAGAGATGCAGACGGCGCTAAAAGCTGGCGGGCGAGAGCAAATCCTACCGCGGGAAGATCCTGCGCCTCATCCAGTACGACAAGCGCATAGTGCCGGCGATGGCCAAAAAATTTCCCAGACAGGTACATCAGCGCCAAGGCATCTGCGAGGCTCCAGACGGCATCGGGAAGGAACGCCGATGCCAGGCCAGACTCGGCTCGCGCCTCCGGGTAGGCGGCAATCAGCCCCCGCAGGTCGGCGATGATATCAGCCCCTTCCCGCCAACGTTCAAACCGCTGGCGCCCTTGTTTCCGGTATTGGCTGGAATCACGGCTGTCAGCCCCGGACAGGACGGTATCGATGGCCTGGGCCCAACGGTCTTCGAGGAGTCTCCAGCCTTCGGCCAGAGATCGTAGAGACGGCGCCGTGAGGATCTCCCGAACCTGGCTGGCAAGCAGTTCGCAGGTGCGCTGGTGGCGTCCGCTGACTGTCTCGACGTCCAGTGTCATGCGCAAGTCCCCCAAGCGGTCCACAGACTGCTGAATATACGTCTGCATCCACTGGGCAAGACGGACGGGATATAGCTCGTCATACAGCAAAGCGTCATCGGAACCAGCCGCCGTTTTCCGGACCGGAAGTCCCAGCTCGCGGGACAGCCATGATGTCATGTCGTGCAGTACCACGTCGCCAGCGTCCAGAGTGGGGAGAATCTCTGAGACGTAGCGGAGAAAGGGCCCTGAAGGGCCTAGATACAGAATATTTTGGGGAGATAATGCCGCGGCGTGAAGCAGATGCACAATGCGATGCAGGGCAATTTCGGTTTTGCCGCTGCCAGGCCCTCCTTCAATGACCAAGTTCTCCCGAAGCGGCTGAACGATGAGGTCATACTGTTCTTCCTGAAGGGTTGCCACAATATCGGCCAGCTTCCCCCCACCCCGCTTTTCAAAGAGTTGCTCAGTGACATTTTCGCCTTCGCCGGTCGGAAGGGCAGGCAGAGACGGCCCGCGAAACGTATCCGCAACCTCCTGCAGCTCAGCCTCCTCAATCAGCACCCGCGTAACCCGTTCCAGCTCCCACACTCCGGGTACGGACCGGTGAGTAATGTACATGCGCGCCACTGGGGCATTCCACGGAATGATATCGGTCATCCGGCCTTTGGAATCCTCAAACGACAAAGATCTCTGCGCTTTACTGACATAGACGACAGACGGCTCATCATGTTCTCCGCGGTCAACATACTCGAGGCGCCCATAGTATGGGCTATCCCCGTGGCGGTCCCACTCCTCATACCAGATCTGTTCGCCTCTGGCGACTGCCTGGTATACGGCAATGTCGTTGTACCCGCTGACAGGCGTGCCCTTGCTCTCTAATAGCGTTTGAATTTTTTTTTTTTTTGTAGCCAGCGCCTGCGACAGATTCATGCGTTCCTGCATGAATGTGCGCGAAGAAGGACGATAGCGGTATTCCACGGCACTCACCACCCGGATAGTTCATGACACAGCCTCAGAGTGATGACACCCGGGCTATCCCATGCCAATGGTCACTATAATACCAGAGGCAGAAGTCAAAACCTAACGAACGGCGGCGGCCGCGAAATTTTGTGAAGCGGCAAATCCCGTACTTCATTTGGGTTTGAGCATGGACCGGGAACGGGGCAGCCCCTCAATCTGCTCAACAATATTTTTGGCCTGCAGCAAGGAGCATTGATAGCGCTTCTTGATCAGGCGGATAGCCTCAATGCGGTGCCCCTGGTTCAACAGTGTGCGCACTTCCTCATGCGGCGACTGATCCGGTGACACCTCCCACAACAGTTCCATCAGCGCTCTTTGCTGATGTTCGATATTTTTGAGGCGGCGGTGCAGAAATACAATCATTCCTAAAAAACCCAATGCCGTAATAAGTGCTATCCATTCCATAGCTTGTGCTCCTGTCCCGTGTCCATTTATCAGATGCGCCGTAATACTTCGCCGTTCACGGCGAAGATATGAGGCGCTCGCCGTCAGTCGAAAGTTTTTTCCTGCCATGCTATACCCTGGTCTCGTGATACCTTAACTATGTGTTCGCCAGACCACTAGATACGTTGGCGGTTGTCTCCCGCAATCGCTGGAGACGTAAAATGTCTCGCGGCGTCAAGACCAGACGTTAACAGCATTCGGCGAACGAGTAGTCCAAGTAACCGGAGACCTTCGGGCGACCGGATAAGAGGCGTTTGGCTCACCCTTCGCGAGTACAGTTGACGCCAGTCGGTTCCCCGCAAGAGTCCCCTTCTCTTCAGGGAGAGGGTATCAGACCTTGCATCCAGTGTAATCGTTCTATTGAAAAAATCCATCCCCACCATTTTGCCAACTCCCTGACAACATGCGGGCAGCAGAACTTGCCGCCGCCCGCGGTTTGAGGCCTTTTGTCTACCCGCCCGGGATGTCAGGGAGTGCGGTCTGATTGGGTTCAATGCGCCATATCCATGTGAGCCAAGAACCCAGCAAAGATGCCGACCCGGCAATGGCCAGCACAGTTCCCAGACCATAACGCACTTCCGCAAATCCCAGAATAAAGACTCCGGCAATCGCTCCCACGCGGCTGACCGCGGTCGAAATGCCCAACGCCGTGGCCCGCACCGGTGTTGGAAATATTTCTGCTGGAATGATTCCACAGGTCGTGCCCGGCCCGCTGCCGTTGAACAGGTTGACGATCATGAGCCCTCCCAAAAGAAAAGCAAAAACGCGGATATCCAGCCATAACGCCGCCGCCAAGACCCACAGCCCAGCCCCGGACAGAAAGAATCCCCTCACCTGCAAGCCAATGCGGCCGGACCGGTCCAGACGCAGCATGGCCCAGACCGATCCCACTCCTCCGAACAGTGCCGCCATGCCCGTTCCCAAAATGGCCCCTGTCGTGGAAGTCAGGCCATTGGACCGCAGCAGCAGGGGCAGAAGAAGTCCCAGACCATAAGTGGAAAAGTCCATTAGAAACCAAGGAACCGCGGCCAGCAGCCACAGCCGGGGCGGCAAGGCGCCCCGCGGGCGGGCTCCAGCCGCCCGGCGGAATGTGCGCCCGAATTGCAGCCAATGGGGGGACTCGGGCAGTTTGTGCCGCAGGATCAACCCCCAAGCCGCCGGAATCAGTGCGAGGCCAAAGAGTACGCGCCAGCTCAGCTGGGCGGGAAACCACGCCACGACTGCAGCACCGATGCCGAAACTGACAACCGCGCCAACCGACCACGCCAGCCAGATATAGCCGAGGTGGAACCCGCGGGATTCCCGGGGTGCAAATTCGGCCAGGTAAGTGGGAGAGATGGCATAGTCCGCCCCTACTGCTATCCCTACGATAAACCGAGCTACCACCAGCCACGCGTAATTGAAGAGAACCGCAGAGACTGCGGAGAATATCATGAAAATCACAAGGTCCCAGATTAGCAAGGTTTTGCGGCCCAGCCGGTCAGCAAGAATTCCCGCGCCTAGTCCTCCTCCGATTGATCCGATCAGCATCGCGGAGGCTAACAGACCGGTTTGGGCCGCGCTGAGGTGAAACTCACGTGCCAACGGCACCAGTGCCACAGCAATCACAGACAAGTTATACCCGTCCAGGACAATGCCTAAGCTAGAGACGGTTCTTATGCGCTTAAACAGCCGCGAAGAGGGTTCGGCCATGGAGCTCTGCATAGTTTGTGCACGCTGCTTTCCCGTCAACTGCCCACGCGAGCCGCTAAGTTCCCGCAAGAGGCGCTGACTGTTCTATTGGGCTTGCCGGATGTCCTAAGTCGCCCCCTGCGCCATGGCTAAATCCCCTGGGAAACCGTAAACTGCTGAACAAGGGGGAAAAGCAATGTTTTCCGGCTATGACAATTTTAAACCATTGATCTGGGCACACAGGGGGTTCTCGGCGATTTATCCGCAAAACAGTTTGCGCGCGTTTTCTGAGGCCGTGGACGCTGGAGCACACGGCAT
>JAKAAS010000134.1 GCA_021802225.1 Bacillota bacterium | reverse complement strand
AAATGCCGGAAGCGATCGCGAACGCGCTTCACGAAGCCTTGGGGCTGGATGCCGATGAAATTGCCAAAGCCCTGCATGATGGTGTGAATCTCGATGAGTCGGAAATAGCCACCGTGTTAAGCGAGATGCCAGACAGCCCGACCCCGGCACGGCTAGCGGCCATCATCCAATACGTGGAACCGGATCTGTCACCCGCCGACGTGGCGGCGGCTCTGAATGACGGGGCGAAATATACCGTAGCGGATACTGCTCAAGCGTTGCACTCCGGCCTCAATCTTCATCCATCCGAAGTTGCCGCCGCCCTCTCTGAGGGGCTAGAGCTGGACAGCCCTACCATCGCCAAGGCTCTGGAGGATGGCCTTGGGCTCTCACAAAGCATGTCCCAAGCCGCCGCCGACTCCGTGCCCAAATCACCAGACCACGAGCGCTAATCCCTTCCTCTCCTTCAGCCGTCCCTTAATTGGGGCGGCTTTAATTTGCTTATATAACGGGAGTGTCTATCGCTTCCAAACTAAAAACAGGAGGCATCACATGGAAACTAAAGGCTTTACAGCGGCGGAAGTCGCCCACGCTTTACATGCGCGGATGGACCTAGGGCCCACAGAGGTTGCCCATGCTCTCCGCGGCTCAGAGGGATTGAATCTCTCCCTGTCAGAAACGGCTCAGGCCCTGCATACGGGCTTAGGACTGCCACCCGCTGACGTGGCACGGACCTTTCACGAGATGGGATTGCCGGTAGCTGTCGTTGCAAGGGAGATCCAGAGTGGGTTGGATCTGGCGCCCGCGGAAACTGCCCGCGCCCTGCGTGAGGGCTTTGATCTCCGCCCTTATGACGCGGCTAATGTCATGATTAGCATCGTACGGGTTACGGATGAAGAACTTGCCACCGCCCTGCACTCCGGCCTCGATCTCTCTCTGGCCGAAACGGCTCACACCATGCACGACTTCGGTTTTTCACCCGTGGAAACAGCTCAGGCCATGTCCAGTGGCCTCAACCTCCACCCAGCCGAAGTCGCTCAGGCCCTGCACAGCGGCCTGAAAATGGATGGTCCGGCCATTGCCACCGCTCTGGAGGCTGGCCTTGGTCTCTCTCCCACCCTAGCCCAAGCGGCTGCCGACTCCATTCCAAAGCAATCCGACCACGAACGTTAATCATCCTCTCCTTCAGCCGTCCCTTCACCGGGGCGGCTTTATTTGATCTATATGTAGGAGGTGCTTTCATCATGACCAACCGCGATGCCCAAGAGTTTCTGGCCGACCACGGCGCCCGCTCTTTAACCGATTTTAGTCCGATTACTGCCGGTGAATGGGAGATTGTCCGCCAGATGAAAGAGGAAGACGAAAAGGAGGAATTACCATGTCAAACACAAAAATAAATGCCGCGATCTTTGCGCTCAATGCCGTCGGAGTGATGATTTTTGAAAGTGTTGTGAAGCTAATCGATGGGCCCGCCCTAGCCACCGCATTAGTCCCCGGAAGGCATGCGTCGTGGGTCCCGCTGCTAGCCACGATTGGTTTGTTTTTCGTGCTGTTCGCGCTGGTTGTGGTAGGAAATCACATAAATGCACTACGGGATCGCGATCAGCCGGATGATAGCTTCATGATAATCTTGGCCCTGCCCTTCATTTTTGGCGCCATGATCGGATTCTGGTTCTTGATCTGAGGGGGGTCGCCATGGTAAGTGCCGTCCATTTTACTTCCGCAACCCCCGAGTGGTACACGCCACCTGTTGTCTTAGAGCGAGTCCTCGCCTGCTTAGAGACGATCGACCTCGACCCCTGCGCCAATTGCGACCGTACTGTTCCGGCCCGCTCCCACTTCACAGAGGCGGAAGACGGGCTCTCTCGTCCCTGGCACGGAAGAATTTACATGAACCCGCCATATGGGCGTCAGATTGGCCCGTGGATCGAAAAGCTGGTCACGGAGTTTGAGTCAGGCCGTACGACTGAAGCTCTGGCTCTTGTGCCTGCTCGGGTGGATACTGCGTGGTTTAGGCGTCTTTCTGTCTTTCCCGTGGCCTTCTGGCGCGGGCGCATTAGCTTTATTGGGAGCGATGGCGCGAGAAATCCCGCCCCTTTCCCGTCAGCCATTGTGGCGCTGGGTGTGCCTGTTGATGCCTTTGCCAAGGCATTTGCGGGCGTGGCCGACGTTTATGTGCCGGTTGAAAATCTTCTATAGATGATAAAGGAGGAATATCATCATGACAAAATTAGCGATTGACGCGGGCCATGGGTATGTAAAGGGGTTAGGCGAGAGCGGGGCACGTGTGCTGTTCCCGAGCCTCATTTGCGTCCCACCCGCCAGCGTGGACCTTGGGGAATTTGGAAAGTCCGAAATTGTGACGATTGATGGCCAGCCTTTCCTAGTGGGAGAACCGGCCCGTGCCCATGCCACGCCGTTATGGAGCCGCGAGAAGGCGGCGGACCCAGATACCTTACGTCTGATATTGGTTGCTGCTGCACAACTGGGGGTGACCGGTCCGGTGACGTTGGCTACTGGCCTGCCATTGTCTTGGTTTGGCTCCCAGAAGAAGGCCTTTCGCGAAGCCCTGCTCGGTTACGGCGCGACCGTCCAGTTGCCCGAAAAGCCACCACAACGGATCTGGATTGAGAGTGTGAAGGTGTTGCCTCAAGGTCTAGCGGCCGCTGCTGGCATCATCCTGTATCCTGATCGCGAGCCAGGCGACTACGCCGTCGTGGACATTGGCTACCGGACCAGTGATTTTGTGGTGGTCACGAAATCGTCTACCGGAAAAATTCAGTTTGACCCCGCGTTGGCTGGGAGCCTCGAACTGGGTACGCATGCCATTGCCGCTGAAATCGCCCAAGGCTTGGAATCTGACTATCACGTCCCGTTCAAAGCCGCCGAAGTGGAAGAAAAAACGCGGCTGCATGTCGAAGGGCAGGCAGTGGAACTGGCAGGCCGCCGCACCACTGCCACAGAGGCCATTGGGCATCAGCTACACGAGGCCCTAGCTGAGAAACTGGATCAAAAGCTGTCCAAACTAGCGGGCATTGTCTTAGTCGGGGGTGGAGCAGTGGTGCTGGGCACTGCCTTTCCCCAAGCCGTGGTGATGGAGGAGGCCCAATGGGCGAATGCCGGAGCGTATCTAGAGAGTATTTTGCTATAAGTGATAGCATGCTCTAGGCCACGCCCCGCTTGACTTTCAGAGGTTTTAACGCCGAATGTGATATCATCCTGCACAAAAATCATGAAAAATGGCAGGCAATGATATCACTTTGGCTTGTTGAGATGGGTAAAACCCGCGCCCAGCAAGGGATAGGAGGTGCTATCACAATGGCGAAAAATCAGCCAAAACAGCTGCTGATCCGGCTGTACCCAGGCCGCGATGATGCCCTACTGGCGGCCATTGAAGCGCTCCCACCGGGGCAACGTGAGGCAGAGTTCCGGCGAGGCTTGGCCTGGTATCTCGTTCCTGGAGGTTTTCGGGAGTTAGAACAGGCACTGAAAGGCACGGAGCCAAATTCCCCATCTACATCCACCCTTCCCACACCGCCACCCAACACCGCCAAAGCCATTGCCAATGCTATGGCGGACTTCGGGTGGACGGATGACGATGACTAAGGAATCCCCGGAGGGTCCGGCTCTCGAAGGCGTGGAGAGCCGGACCTGCTGGTGATTGCCAGCACAAAAAAACTAGGAGGCAACAACATGGATAAGATGCAAGCAACACTCGACGTCATACAGGCAAATATCATCAAGGAATACGGCTCCAAAGGTTTAGAATCCCTAGCAGTATCCGCAGAACAAGCTACCCCATGGCAAGCCGCAACAGCGGCAGAAATTGTCTCGACCGAAACGGACCCCATATGGATGCAGGCTTTGGCCGCTCAGCTCTAAAAGAAGGAATCCCCGGAGGGCTCCCCACTCACCGCGAGCGGGGAGCCTGCTGGTGATTGCTCGCCAGTGTCTTTCCCATTTGTCCTATATAACGAAAGGAGTATGCTCTATGAGCCAAATCAAAAATGTCCGGCCTGTCAACGAGCGGGAATTCTTGACGATCCATGAGACTGCGCAGGAATTGGGCTGTGGCGATAGCACTGTCAGGGAAATGATTCAAGATGGCCGGTTGCCTGCCGTGCAGCTAGGCCGGGTCTTTCGGATCCCACGGTCCGTTCTCACCGCCATGGCCAACGAAGCCGTCGCCAAAATTTACGCGAGTCGGTCGTAACTCATCTTCATCCCCTACTGTCAATCCATCTTGACCTAGGCCTAGCGCAACCCCGAAAGACAAAGAACCCCCTCTCTACCCTCCCGCACAGTACGCGGGTGGGGCCCCTCTCTCCCCCACTCCCTGCGGTCATGGGGAAGAGACGCAGGATAAGGGGAATGATCTCACACCCGCGGCAGAGCCGCGGGGTAAAGGCCCCACAAACTCAAGAAAAGCGCATGACCACGCCATATATTGGGTCCCCGCGCGGGGTCCCCACAAGTCCCCGCACTGATCCACGCCGTCATTCAGTCCGTTGTGCGGGGACCAAAATTCCCGCAATCCGTTACCCTGCCTCATATTTCGGGTCCCCGCAGTGGGGACTTTAAACCCATTAAATTGCCCGTAAACCGCATGGGACCGCTGTTATTTGAGGTCCCCACTGAAAGGAGCCATGGTAATGCCGAACGATGACCGTCACGAAGGCGTCCAACGGAAAGTGTGGATGTCCGAAACCCTGAATACCACCGTGGAAAAGCTGGCCGCGAGCACCAATCAATCCATTAGTGCCGTCCTGCGGCAACTGATTAGCGCCGGGGTGCAGAGCGAGGCGCAGAACGAGGTGATGGCGCAAAAGATGGCTGAGGCTATCACCGCCGCGTTAATGCCTTTGACATCGCGTGTGGACCACCTGGAACGTCTCAACTTTTTCATCGCGCAGAACACCGCGGCAGAACGTGTCGCGGCGGAAAAGGGCGGAGAGGCCGCCGTCAAACGAAACTTCCCGAATGATCCGGAGAAAGCCCATGAAGTGCTAATGGCCGCGCGGGGGGAGATCAAAATGATGGCGAATGAGCGCGTCAAGAAAGCCCTACGCGGACCCAAACCCAAACCAGAGGAGGATGCCTAGATGTCAGCAAAAATGGATGAAACGTTTGTGGTCCGCGTGACCCGCGAGACAAAAGACGCGATGGAGGCCGCCGCACAGTCTGCGGGGGTCCCCACCCACACCTGGATCCGCGATCAAATTACCGCGTCCTTGTACTTGGGAGGCGTCGCCAGTGCCCCCCAAGTGATTTATGAAGGCTTTCGCTATTCCATCCAAGATGTCGCGGATAACATTGAGGAGATCACCATGGCTGTAAGGGCATGGCCGGAACTACTCGAACGCATCATGACCACCAGCATGATCGCAGGCGGGCTCGCCCCCGCCGAAAGCGCGGATCGTGCAGAGGAAATGGTGCTCGATGCGCTGAAAGCTACGTTGTACAAACCGGCTGAAGGAGATGAAGGGTAATGGCTCTCCGGCCCCTCATTGTGAAACACGCCTTCTATCTGCCCGGAAAAAGCGGCTTCGGCAAAGGCAATCATGGCGCCGTGGCTCATCTCCAATACATGGGGGATCCGTCGCGCCACCAAAAGACGGATGAAGAACTCCTGATGGGATCAGCGAGTATCCATGCCAAGTACATGACCGAAAGGCCGGGAGTGTCGGGGTACTTTGGCCCCGATCTCCGGACCCTACCGGATATCGAAAAAATCCAGAAGACCCTCGAATCGCACACCGGCCCGATCTGGCGAGATTTTATCTCGGTGACGGAGCATGACGCGGTGGCAATGGGCGGCGACTTGATGACCCGTGAAGGCTGGGAAGCCGCCGCTCGGGCCCAACTTCCCAAGATGTTTAAATCCATGGGTCTCAACCCCGCGAACGTCGAATGGGTCGCGTCCGTCCACAAAAAAGAGGGCCACCCCCACATGCACCTGCTGTTCTGGGAGCGGGAACCTCGCCGGGAAAAAGTTGAGACGTTC
>JAKAAS010000133.1 GCA_021802225.1 Bacillota bacterium | reverse complement strand
TCGCATTCTGCCGGGAAGGTGTAACCACTCATGCGCTCACCGGCCTTTCTGCTTCTGCGTGCTGCAGAGCCTGGGCGGCATGCCACCAGGCCCGGCAGGCTTGAGCGACTGCCAGCAGGTTTTGCTGGTGATAAGCTTTGTCCACCGCCGCGGAGGCGGTGACATAATTAGTCCATTTAGCGTCGCGGCACAGTTCCAAAGCGTCAATCCACGTTCTGCTGAGTTTCAGTCTGGCGAATCCCGACGCGGTCAGCGTAATGAGCTGTGTTGCGAAGGTTTCATCCCAGTCTTTGGGGGTAGGCTTCGCGAAGTAGTTGCGAATTTCTTGCTGGTTCGCTATGCTGGTTTCAGGTTGATTCACACAGATCATCCTTTCTATTAGTAAAGAAGTAGAGAGAGAGCGGAGCGCGGGGGCTAGCCCGCGCTTTTTTTTCGCAAACGCGAAAAAAACACGCCAAATTGAGATCTGCCGTGTGTTAAGAAAACTAAGTAGAATGCAGAATGATTAATGGGAGAAAAAGGGGAAAAGGGTAAAAAATTTACAGGAGTTTTTTGGTGTTCTGAAAGTAAGCCGCAGGCATAGTTCCCCCCTGGGACCCTGGTCATCGACACATTGGTCGGACCGTTTTGGCAGACAAACCGCCGGCTGCCTCGGCATCTGTGTCAAGCGAGCTTTAGCTCGGACCGTTCGGAGCTCTATTGCATGAGCTACGTAACGTATTACTTATTTACATTTTATATTATATCATTAATCTTTTGTTGTGCAAACTTTTGTTTTCTGCCATTACGCAAATTCTTGCAATACCGCCGCGGCGATAGCTTCAGCAGTGATCGGGATTAAAGTTTCCTCTTGTCCTTCCTGTCGAACGCGGACCCATTCCCCGCTCAGATATTTTATCGTTTTGAATGGCATCGGCACCGTCGAGGCCATGTGGGGTGATAGAAATGTTCTCGTAACAGTCATCACGCCGACCGGTTCCGCAAACTGACTTTCTATGATTATCCGGACAGCACTACTGGATATGGTGAGTGTCTCGGTTTCGTCCTTCATATTCAATAAGGGCACGCTTCCCGTCTCGACAGAGGCATTAACTTGGGTGATCGCGTGCTGCAATTGGTTAACAAGTGTCTGATAAGCCGCGTGAAATTCTTGGGCCAATCTGGCCTGCTCCCGTTTAGTGTTTTGGGTCTGGCGGTTCTTGGCGGCGATTTGTTCTGTCAGGTCGTTGATCTTCTTATCCTGACCCGCTGCGTCTTTCTTCTGATCGTTGGTCATGGTCGTGTCATCTCCTTTGTAAGCAAACTCATCTTACTTCCGCTGCAACGCACGAAATCATTCCTGCGTCTGCAAATATTTTTCAATACGTTGCACCAAGGCAATATGTGCGTCAGTCTGTAACGGCGCTGCACTATAATACGTATTATCCGCAATGGAAGTCCCGGCTCGCAATGTCAAGGTAAATTTTGAGCCGTGCCAGGGACGATATTCCCCGGGAAACACGTCATCAGGCCGGTAATTAAAGACTGTCACGGCGGGAAGTGTTTTCTTCTCGGGAGGAATAACCGTGTATATCGCGTCATCAATCAACTGCAACAGGGGAAAGGATCGGTGCCACGTGTCCGGGGCAATGTCTAGTGTAAAAGAGAGTTCCGAAAACCACTGCGTTCCCGCCCATGGTTCCAGAATTTTCTTACCTTCCGCTGTCAACGACGTAGCGCACGTGTCTAACAAGTGCCGCATAATCGCGTCAATGAAGTGAGTGTGGGCCCCGGCAATTTGCCACACCACCCGACGAGACTCAATATGCAACACCCGAATAGGAATAAGCAGCCCATCCTCTGACCATTCTCCCCATTCGTACACGAGACCCGGCGGGTTTGTAAGTTCGACCGGGCCGAATGTCGCCGGAGGTTGCGTGATAGCTGCCTGTTGGAATTGGAAGGCCTGCTGAATCCGACGTTGTACATTCTGGGTGATCAGATAAGACAATCGAACATGGTCCGGGGGATAATTAAAGGCCTCGGACGCCGTGATAATAGTCACATGATCCATTAGGCTGCCGTAATACCTCCTTGATGATGTTGTTGATGATTTTTGTCCGGTGTGAGTTCGTGGCTATTATGGGTTGCCTCTCCGCTGTCCAAAGCCGTCAACACGGGTCTTGCATCCGCGAGAGACTGCCCTCCGTGCGATAAGTCCGGCACTTTGACAGGAGGATCCTGCCCTTTATGCATTTGTTCCATGAGATTCCGACGGGCTTCGGCAACGCTCGTGATCTCGATATCGTGCGGAATCGCGTTACACGCAAAGAGCCAATCGGCATAACGGTTCAGAGACATCGCGCCTTCCAAGTCGCGTTCGGTACGCGAGATAACCGATTGTTTACGGCCCAACACTTGCGCGAGACCTTCCTGACTCAATCCGGCACTTTTCCGCGCCTGTTCGAGCTGCAGCATCATCCCGATAACCCAGTTTGCTTTGAGGTATTCTTTGAGGCTGTTGTCGTCTTGAATGATCTCTTGAGGAAGATTATTTCTCATGATTGCCTCCCGTTGTCACAGAGTGTTTGGCATCGACGCTGGGCATCCTTCACTTCGGGTCGATCGTTACCGGAGCGCTTATGCCAAACGGTCATCCACCAGAGGGTGGGAACATGTGCATGAGGCACAAAACAAAGCGTCAGTCGATACTTCTGCCGTCCTCGAATTTGGTACGTATGACAAGCGTCGAACGAACCATTGCCCTGGAGTTCCTTGAAACAAAAACCGTTTCGAATATCATGAGGTGTTTGAACCCGCTCCCATTCCGCCTCAAACTGGGTTTGCACCGCCAACATTTGCGCTTGTATGGATTTGTCCAATTCATTCAGCATCGTGAGAAAATATGGGTGATCCTGAAATCTACCATCCGTCGCTCTTCTCCTCCTTAGTATATCGCAAAAAAGTCATGATGATACGGGTGATCTAAACTTTTTTCCACCCAACTATCTCTATTACCCGAGTGCCTCACGCCAGATCTCTCCCCACGGGATGACTATGGCTCCGTCCATTTCCTGCCACATCGTGCTAATGAGCGGTGGAGCCACTGTCTCGCAACCATTGATCTAGCCGGTCGCCGTCTAATTCGGGAAATGGTGGTTCATGGAATGGTCTCGGCACTGTCTCGTCCCGCCTAAATAATCCCAATAGTTTCCGAAAGAAACGAGCATACAATTGACGCGAAAACCCATCGAAGGACAGAGAAAATGACTCGGCGTGCAACTGATACCGTTCCGCACCTAGCGGACGGGCAATGGACTGTTGCTCTAGAATAAGAAATGCCCCGGGAGTGCTGTCAGGTTGCACTGTGACTGTGAAATCTGGTTGCAGCAACTCCGCTTCGTGGATACGCTCCAGCAGCAAGAACAAGTGCAACATGTCCGTTACCAACGGACCGAGGTGGATGGCGTAATCTTGACGGTCACCCAGTTCGATACACGAATAGACTAGGCACCCCGGCTTAAGCATCGCCATTTTATAGCTAAACACATTACGGTATTGTGGCGAATAATCTCCTGACTTGTAAACCATTGCCGGGGATCCGGAACTGGGCTGGCGATTGCAGTCCCAAAACACATCAGGAATAGGGACCGTCACGTCCCGTCCTGGCTGTAGATTCACACGAGTGATAGACCTTTGCACAAGGTCGTAAAGTTCAGCCACACCATAAGAACTCAGCGACCTCATCTTCAGTGCGAATTGCCACTGGACATAACCGGTCAGACTCTGCTGGGTTAGCAATTCCGACGCGTTGAAGGTCTCTACATCACACGTTTCGTTGTTCGTATCAGAAACGCCCCCAGGTGCTATTGCTCGGATGAGTTCCCGTGCTACAGCAGGAATGCCCCGTGCCGTCGACACCGCGGTCAAATCCGTGAGCAAGGGCGAATAGCGCGCAACCATATTGTGATCCACGTGATGCCACACCGGAAGGACGACCTTGCCAGACTCCTGCATCTGCCGGGAAAAGAGAGCTCCGAGCTCGGCTTCCGGCCAATTTTTTCGAAAGAAATCGGGACTCAAAATCACGATTCCCCATCGCGATTCGCTCAGTCCTCGGTCAATCTGTTTCCGTAACGCATCGCCAACTTTCAACGCAAATTCGTCATACCAGACGTGATATCCCTGCTGGATTAGCGCCTCATATAGGGGTTTGGCTACCGTTTCTTTGTCTTCGGAAGCGTGGCTAATAAAAAAGTCATAAGGGTGGGTCTTGTTTTCGCTCTTCCTGGATTCACCGAAGGAGGTATGATCATTCATGTCGGATGGTTCTCCTTCCTTTCTTACCTGAACATTTTAACATTACCGAGTTGGATTCTCTTCGCATCCCGCCGGCACAGGGCCGTCGATCTGGACCGCCAACCGATACTCCCGTTGGAGATCTTGGGGTTTCACATGCTCCGCCTCGGAAGACGGAACGGCGGAATTGGCGATAGCATAGGGGTTGGGCAACGCTTCTTGCATGGCCTGCACAAATTGCGCAGGCACATCCTCCAAAGCCTGACGGCAATAATACCCTTCCGGATCCGACCCCACCAGTAATTGTTGCCACGAAACGGGATGATACCGCGCCATGACCCCGAGCCAAAACACAATCATAAACAAGACGGCGATCCGCGGAACCTCAAACACCGGCGTCTGTGTCACGTGCCGCACCGTGCCAGGAAGAATATCCGTCTGAGCCGGGTCATAGGACCAGAGCAGGTGGTCAAGCTGGTACGGACCCCGCAGAAATTTCTGACTGTCCACAATCCCCACGCTTCGTAGACACTCAAGAATATGAAACTGGGGCCAGGGGTTGGACGTTTGCCGGCTGACCCAATATCCATCCCACCGCGTGGCGTGGTAGAGCGCCACAAAATCCCCTCTGGCTTGCCACGTTAAAATCTCAGGCCAGCTCGCCGGGGTTCCCTCCGACAACTTTGTGACCAACCCATGCCCCTTCTGACGTTTGAGATAGGGGGACCCAAACAATGCCACGGTCAAGGCTTGCGTGAGCATAAGCGCACTGTAGAACATCAGGGTAGGACGCGTCAGTTCCGACACGGTGAGCCCCGCCTGATAATATTCTTTCGATTGGCGAATGGCGGCGGTTACAAAACGCACGTCCTCCTCAAAAGACGCCTGCCTCTCGTTAGATTCCTCTGGACAGATCTGCTCCAAAGACAACACGCGTCGACCAGTGCGGAATCTCTCCCAGGAAACAAAAGGAGCTTGCCGCAACTTGGTGATGCCTAGCCGGGCATGCCAATCTGATTCCCAGATCAAGAAATGCGACCAGGGATCCCCTAAGGCGGCAATACGCTCGAGCATAACGTGGGACATGTATTGGGCGTCAAAAACACGGTATTGCCAGTCCCGGATCTGCTGGTCTGATTGTAAGCGATTCAACCCCCGATTGACTGGAGTGACGGGGCAAGTAATGTCTGTC
Organism: Bacillota bacterium; assembly: GCA_021802225.1. The sequence continues at coordinate 551 of JAKAAS010000133.1, read as the reverse complement.
ACTGAGCACTCTCCTCCGCTGCGAATAATAACCTTGGCAACTCCGCCACAATTCGCAACGTCTCCAGGCTGACTCGCACTACCCGTTTCACCAAATCCAGAATATATCGCGGGTCATCCGACCAGGCATTGGGGTCATTGAGAATCCCGCTGTCTTTGTCGGTTTTGACCTGATAGCGTTCCATCACCCACTCCAGCGCCGATTTGCCGTTTACTACATAGTCGTAAGCTTCGAGAGGGATGCCCTCCAGGGTGATGTTCGCATTGTAGTGGATCACGGTTTTGTCCACCGAGCCGTCTGCGGCCTTGCCCCACCGCATTTTTTGGACACGGTAGTCTGCGACTGAGACCTTCTCTCCCCTTGGGGGCTGCTCGGTTAACTCCCACGGTTCGACCGTCTCATAGTCCAGATGCCAATGAGCCAGTTCCCGTCCGGCGTGAGAGAAAGCCCAGAAGTCCTCTTGATGCTCGACAAACGGGATCCGGGGCAGCATCTTCTTGAGATCCGCCGCAAACCGGGTGCGGTAGTCCGGGGCATGCAACAAACCATAG
>JAKAAS010000132.1 GCA_021802225.1 Bacillota bacterium | reverse complement strand
GGCTGGCCTGGTTCAGGGCCTGCCATAATACCGCACAGGGGAGACGGGGCCGCTGGGTCCAGGAATACGGCTGCGACCCCAAAAACGCGATGCACTTGCTGCGCCTGCTCCTGACCGCCCGCCAGCTTCTTGTCACAGGAGAGCTTCAGATTTGCCTGCCTGCCGAGGACCGGATCTTCTTGCGGGCTGTGCGGCGGGGAGAGTATACTGCGGGCGAGATTCAGCAATGGGCCCTTGAGTGGGATGCTGAGTGCGGCCTGGCGCATTCCAGCCAGTTGCCGGACGGACCGGATTTTGTCCGGGTCCAGCGGTGGCTGGAGCGCAGACAGACCCGGTGGATCTGCCGGGACGCGTCTTTCTGGGATAAGGAGATGAGCCGTGCTTAACGGGATTCCCGAGCCTGTGCGCATAATCTGGCAGGCCCTGAACCAGGCCAGCCCCACCTTCTTGGTGGGAGGAGCGGTACGGGACTGGCTTTTGCATGAACTGCCTCATGATTACGATTTTGCTTCCGCTCTGCCACCCGGTGATGTGGCACAGTGGGCCAAGCTGCAGGGTTGGCAGGCCATCCCTACGGGGCTGGAATTTGGCACGGTCACCTTGCGGCACCCTTCCTACCAAGACTGGCCCGTTGAAGTGACGACTTTCCGCAAGGACGGCCGCTACAAAGACGGGCGCCACCCAGCTGAAGTCCATTTCAGTGGCCGGATCGAGGACGACCTGGGACGGCGTGACTTCACGATGAATGCGATGGCTCTGGCATTCAGCGGCACGCTGATAGATCCTTTTGGGGGACAAGATGACCTGGACCGGGGTCTTATCGTCACGGTCGGGCGCGCGCGGCAGCGTTTTGCGGAGGACCCGCTGCGCATGTGGCGCGCCGTGCGGTTTGTAGGCAAGGATCACGGAGGCTTGCCTTTCAGGCTCGCTCCAGAAACGTCCGCCGGAATGACTGCTTCCCGCCCCCTGATTCTCAATGTCAGCGGGGAGAGGCAACGCGATGAGCTGATGAAGCTCTTGGCATCTGTGCACTTTGCCGAGGCTCTTGAGGCCGCGGACGCAGGGGGGCTGCTCGGGATAGTGTGGCCGGAATGGGCGGCTGCCAGGGGATTTGCCCAGCATAACACGCATCACGCGTTTCCTGTGCACACCCACTTGCTGGCAACCGCTGCTCAAGGAACGACACCCCTGCTGAGGCTGGCCGGTCTGCTGCATGATGTCGGCAAACCGGAATGCTTTACCCAAGACGCCTGCGGAACGGGACATTTTTACGGGCACGACACGGTTGGGGCCCTATATGCCGAACGTATGCTGCAGCGTCTAAAATTCGATGCCCATACCGTGAGAGCCATACGGGACTTGGTCGCCCATCACATGTACCCATGGGAAGAAGCTGGAGCGAAATCCCTGCGGCGTGTGACGCGGGAATGGGGATTAGACCATATAGAGCAGCTGTGGGAACTCCGGCGCATGGACATCGCGGGAAGTGGGACCCAGAAGGCGTGGACGCGCCAGCGGGAAGTTAGGGCGCGGTGGGAGGCGGCAGTTGCCCCGGCAGAATTAACGAGACTGAAGCCGGTTGCCAGCGGCAAGCATGTTATGGAATGGACGCATTTGCCACAGGGGCCTGAGGTTGGCCAGTGGATGCGCAGAATTCAGGACTGGGTGGACGAAGACCCCGCGCGAAATACTGTGGAGCGGATACAGCATTTTGTTATCAAGGGAGGCCCCTGAAGACACGGGGCATCAGCGGTGACGATTGCCGAGAATTTTGCATCCCAGGTTAATGTGGGGAGGAATTCAGTGATGTTAAATGGCCAACTTGCCCTGGTGACCGGAGGGGGCCGCGGGATTGGCCGCGCTACGGCGCTGGCTCTGGCGAGCCGCGGCGGGCGGTGTTGATGCTGGTTGGAGAAGACAGTGCGTTTATTTCCGGTGCGTCGATTCCCGTCAATGGGGGAATTGTATAGCGGGTGGGGCTGCATACGGTACGTCTCACGGAGGATCACTGGGGGACGGATTAGCCTTCGCGGTGCGAAAGCCAGGTGGGGAAAGGTGGAAATGGCATGTTTACAGGGCAAATCGCCTTGGTGACCGGCGGGGGCCGGGGCATAGGCCGGGCGACCGCGTCGCTTTTGGCCAAGCAGGGAGCCGTAGTAGTCATTAATTTTGTGTCGCGCCAAGATGCTGCCGAGGATGCCGCCCGTGCGGTCCGTGCAGATGGGGGACAGGCCGTGGTCATGCAGGGAGACGTGCGCAGCCGCGAGCAGGTGGAGGACATTATCGCGAAGATTGACGGGCGGTGGGGTCGCCTCGATATTCTCATCAGCAACGCAGGGATGCCTTTTGTCCGGAAGCCGCTGCGGGATATGGCGTGGGAGGAGTTCCAGCAAAAACTGGATGATGAAATGAAGGCGGCGTTTGTCCTGACCCAGGCGGTGACTCCGGTTATGGCCCGGAACCACTACGGGCGCATCGTGTATGTCGGCAGCGGGCTGGCCAAGCACACGGCTCCCGATATGGCTGCTCACGGTACGGCCAAGGCGGCGCTCACCCAATTCGCCCGCTACGTTGCCGCCGAATATGGGCCGGTGGGCATTACGGCCAATGTCGTCTCTCCCGGCCTGGTCCATACCGAGGCGACGGAGTTCCAACCGCAGAATTTTCTGAACCGCGTCGCGGCCATGACGCCACTGGGCCGCATTGCGGAACCTGACGACGTCGCCCGCGCCATTGTCATGTACGCCTCCCGCGCGAGTGGTTTCATCACCGGCACCTATATTCCTGTGGACGGCGGGTCATCGATGGAGTAAGCGAAAGGGGGAGGCGCGGGAGCAATGACTATTGCTGCTGCTACCTCATGACGCGGCCAAACATCCACATCAGTTTCAGTCAAGCCTTAGGGGGGAGCGTGCCCGTGCTCTAGTCTGAGCGCTCTGCACATTTGCATTTACGAACAGATCTTGACTGTTTGCACATTGATCCGCTGAGATCGGGCCAGCCAGCGCGTCGCGGGGGAGAAATGGTGCTGAGAAGATGTCATTGACCGGGCTTTGCATTACAATGAGAAGGATCCTTATGAATCGCTTTATGGAATAGACAGAGATCACTCAAAAGGTGGATAAGGTTATGTTCCAAGATGCCCACCATTCCGCGGGGGTTGACAGCGGCCGGGAATTGCATAAGCCGACGCAATATTCTTCCGCTGACCGCGCGCAAGTCATGGGTCAAATGTTCACGATTTTCCCGATGCCTCTGCTGCTGATAGACGAAGTAGGCTGTGTTGTCGATGGCAATCCCCGGGCTGAACAGCTCTGGGCTGTGAAGCGGGACGCCTGGCCTCTGGTTCCCATCATGTCGTTGCTGAGGGCGGCGCGCGTGGTGGGAAACAGTTTGGTTCCCTGGACATCGTGGAGCAGCCTGAAGACCGACCTTCTTTCCGGCGAACGTCTCTTGACCCAAATTGCTGCACCGGCTGGGCAGATTCACCGGGGGCTTCTGTTTGGCATGAATCTCACCCACCGCGGTTCCCGCTATCTGTTTATGGGGTTCGCCGAGGAACAAATGACCGAGACGGGCGAGATGCTGTCCCAGTGGGCGCAAACGGACCCAGTCACCGGACTGTACAACCGCGCCTACTGGTTGCAGCACCAAACGCTATGGAACAAGGAAAATGGCTTGGTGGTCATGTTTGATGTGGATGAACTCAAAACGGTCAATGATTTATATGGACATGACGAGGGAGACCGCATGCTTGCGGTCATTGGACGGGTTTTGCGTGAATGCCTTCTAGAGACAGGCACTGTGGTCCGCTATGGGGGTGACGAATTCGCGGCATGGATGCCGGAGACGTCTCTTGACGCTGCCAATGCTGTTGTGCAGGCGGTCGAAGACACGCTTGGGGCGCAAGAGGTGTCGGCGCAACTGCCAGTGAAACCGAGGGTCAGCACCGGCATGGTGGCATACCAGCGCGGCAATCTGGACAAAGCCGTTCGCGATGCGGATGAGGCGATGTATGAGCACAAGGGCACCCTCTTGCGCAGTCAGAATGGGGGCCGACTGGTGCTCAGCCGCGCCCGCCTGGATGTGACCACGGGTCAGACGGAAAGTGCAGTCAAACCGGGCGGGCTGGCTATACAGTTCAGGACAGAATTTGACCAAATATGGCGGAAGATTTACCAGGATGCCAAAGATGAAGCGCAAAGGTTTGTGGATTTCGCTCAGCCGGAAGTGGGCACGGCCGTTGTGGAAGTGGGCGCAGGAACCGGCAGGCTGGCGTTTGACGGGCAACTGGCGGACCGGGTGGGACCGCAGGGAGTCCTCCTTCTGACGGACCCATCGTGGGTTCAATTGCAGCAGGCCCAGAAGCGCGCAGTATGCGAGGGGTACGACTGGATACGATTGGTGGAGGCGCCGGCCGAAAAGCTGCCTTTGGCATCGCAAGGAGCGGACTTAGTGATCGGTTCCTGGTTCCTGCACTTGGCCGATACCGCCCAGGCTCTGCAGGAATTGGCGCGGGTGGTGCGTCCGCATGGCCGCGTAGCGTTGAACGTGCTGGTGCGGTGGGAATGGCCGGACGTCTGGAAGGAAGCGTTGGCTCCTTTGCAGGCCGCGCTGCGCAGCGCGGAGTTGCCGTTTGTCACGCCCGGACACAACCAAGGCGAGGTTGCGACGCTGATGGAAGGTGTGGGTCTGGCGGTCGAGCAGACAGCCGTGAGACCGTGGGCGCTGGAATTTCCTGATGGGCAGGTGGCGTGGAGATTCTTTGAACAGGGTGGCCATGCGCGGTTGATGGCGAGCGGCTTGCCGGAGTCTTTGCAAACCGATGTGTTGACCAAACTGCAGCAGCGGATGCAGGATCTCTTTGGTGAAGTGCCTTCCAAGGAGTTCGTTCTCCGTGGGATGGCGGAATATCTGGTGGCGCGCCGCCTGAAGTGAATGGGAGGGCGGCAGGGTAGACCAGATTTTTTGTTAAATAGATTGATCAATCAATCCAGGTGGTGTATAAGAGTAGTACAGGTGTTGAATGCCTTTGGGCAGCCGAGTGATGTTTCGAGTAAATGGATATTCTAGGCAGGAGACGGCCGATTTGGACCAGCAAAGGAGCAGCAGACAAAAATGACCAATGTGATAATACTTGGCGGGGGTTTTGGGGGGATGACGGTATACCATCAGCTCTCGCCGTGGATACAAGAGGCTGGTGTGGCGGTAACGGTAGTGGATGAGCGGGAATCTTTTTTAGTAAAGCCTTCCCTGCCTGAAGTCGCGTTGGGACTTAAACAGGTGGAGGGCGCGACCTTTCCCATGCGGGAAGTTGTCGAGCGCCACGGACGCTTTATCAACAGCCGGGTCCTGCAGATTGACCCTGTGCGCAACAAGGTGGAGATTGAGGGCGCGTGGCTGAACTACGACTTTTTGGTGATTGCGATGGGAGCTTTTCATGACTTTAGTGCGGTGCCGGGATTTAATGACTTCGGTTACTCCATGTGCACGGATGCCTTGGCGCCCCGTCTGCATGCGGCGTTGGAGGACTTTTCGGGAGGAAGTATTTTTGTGGGTTCAGCCCCTACTCCTTCGGGGACGCGGTTGCCCGATGTGCCGAAGTTGGCGACAGCATGTGAAGGGCCGGTGGGCGAAATCGCCTTCATGTCTGACCACCTACTGCGCAAGAAGGGCATTCGGGAGAAGTCACTTATTACCTGCTATACCCCAGGGGCGGTATTCTTTGATGACGTCGGCGACAATGTGCACCGGGCCTTTGGAGAACTGGCGGCCAAGCAGGATGTTCAGGTGCTGACAAACAAAACCATTGAACGCATTGAACGGGATAGAGTGCACTTTGCCGATGGCACATCTGCGGCTTCCGCGCTGACGGTGATGGTGCCGACCTACCGGGGCCCGCAAGTGGTTGTTGACGCCGGATTGGGTGACGAGGCGGGATTTATCCCGACTGATGAAAATTTTCGGCATCTCGATTTCCCCAACATTTACGCGGTAGGAGACATTGCATCGCGCAGTGAGCCTAAAATCGGCCATCACGGGCGAAGGGGCTAT
>JAKAAS010000131.1 GCA_021802225.1 Bacillota bacterium | reverse complement strand
TGTATCAATAATCTTAGGCTCCTTAGCACTCGGGGTGAGAGCCCGTATCGGGTAGTGTACGCCAAGCGTAAAGCCAAATCTGATGCTGATGAGCAGTGGGATGATCATGGCAGGAAAGCATTCGCGATCGTGGGGTAACATTCTTATTTACTTTGAGCCCCCCCGTCGACTGCCGATCAAGGCTAAACACGGATGGTGTTTACTTCACCATTGTCCCATCACTTAAAACAGTTGACTAACCCCCATCGCTTCGCTTTTGATAAAGAAGCCCGTGGGACAATTGGAAACCCCTGTAGTGACGGCTGCAGTGAGCTCGTTGCGCCCATGATGATGTCTTGAAGGAGAGATAGAGCTATCACTCGATCAATAGATACAACCAGGAAAAGGAGGGCTAGCAATGCAAGCCATTCAGTGCATTCGTGATTGGGGACAAAGCCTGTGGTATGATAACCTTCGGCGAGATCTCCTAGGGTCTGGAGAGCTCGCGCGATGGATTGCTGGTGGGATTTCGGGGGTAACAGCGAACCCCACGATTCTTGAACAGGCGATTGTAGAGACCCACGACTACGATAGTGCGATTCGCACATGGGCGCGCCGAATGCCCTCGGCGGAAACCCTCTATGAGACCTTGGTGTGGGAGGACATTCGCCAGGTGGCCGATCTCCTCCAACCGGTCTATAGCCAAACAGAAGGTCATGATGGGTTTGTCAGTTTGGAAGTGCCCCCGTCTCTCGCCTACGATACCGCCGGTACCGTGCGAGAAGCCCACCGGCTATTTGCGGCGCTCGATCGGCCAAATATTATGATTAAGGTGCCTGCAACGCCGGAAGGAATTGTCGCACTAGAGAGACTGGTCGCAGACGGCATCAATGTTAATGTTACGCTTATTTTTAGCGTTGGGGTATATCACCATGTCATTGACGCTTATGAGGCGGGGCTGATAGCGCGTCATGCGCGGGGACTTCCCCTGGACCGTGTGGCCTCGGTGGCAAGTTTCTTCGTTAGTCGCGTGGACGCCGCGGTGGATCCTTGGATTCGCGACGGCGGATTCGATAGCAGTTGGCTCGGTAAAGTGGGGATAGCGAACGCAAAAAATGCGTATCAGCTCTTTGATTCGCGGTTCCATGGTCAACGATTTGCGCCTCTCTTAGGCGCAGGAGCCCAGGTTCAGCGACCCTTGTGGGCTTCCACAAAGCCCAAAAATCATGGATATCCAGGCACAATGTATGTACAATCCCTAATTGGCGCAGAAACGGTGAATACGCTGTCGCCATCCACTTTGGAGGCTTTACCCAGCATCAACGTGTGGCATCGAACCATTGACCAAAATCTCGAGGAATCTCGCCAGATTTTAGAGGACGTGGCCGACGCAGGGTTATCTCTCGAAGTGGTGGGTCAAGGGCTTCTAGAGGCGGGGTTATCCACTTTTACTCACTCCTTTGACCGCCTACTGGCAACATTGCAGCAGCGACTTTCGCAGCGATCAAACGCGCATGGCGAGGGCAGCCACGTTTGATTGCCTAAAGATCCCCTAGCCGTTACTCAAAGGAGGTGGGACCCGATAGTAACGAATGGGTTCGGCGGCGAAGGTGGGTTTCGGCTTCATCACCAAGCCAACGCACAAGGTCAGCGGCTGACCTCTCTTGATTCACGAGGCCAATGGCATGGCCCGCATAGAGATAATCGATGGTGTAGTCGCCCCGCCTTTGACGGAAAGTGTGGGATGCATTGGATGACTTCATCATCAGCGCTTCGCGCCCTTGCCATTCGGTAATGAACGCATTGGTCAGGGCACGCCCGGCAAATGCCTCCGGCCAGGGAATGGCTTGAATCTGGTCATAGACGTGCGTTAGCACGGTGTCATTTTCGGTGGCTTGAAGTAAACGGATGCGCCCTTCTGGCCGTTGTCGTGCCTCGGTGGCAACCGTAAAAAGCGTACCAATCCATGCGCCTGCGGCTCCCATGGTTAAGACACCGGCCACGGCCCGCGGGGTCGCAATACCGCCGGCTGCTACGACAGGGGTCCCTCTCGCTTCTTCCAAGACAATTTGCACTAGCGGCAACGTGGCCACACTGCCGGTGTGTCCCCCGGCTTCGGTACCTTGGGCGACAAGTAGATCGGCTTTTGCGGCACGAGCTTCTTGCGCCTCGCGCCGATCGTGCACTTGAACGGCCACCCGAACGCCTGCGCGGTGACAGATAGGGATGTACGGAGTGGGATCGCCGAAGGAAAGGCTGACGAGCATTGGGTTGGCTGCTAAGGTGGCCTCCAAGAGTTCTGGCCGTTGTTTCAGAGCCCAGATCATGAGTCCCACCCCAAAGTGGCCGGACATCTGCATGGCCACAGATTGGCTTTGAATGAAGTCCGGAGTGGCAGCGCTCCCGACGCCAAGCATCCCAAGTCCTCCCGCGCCAGAGATGGCTACCGCTAGAGGAGCTTCAGCAACGCCAGCCATGGGTGCGCCGATAATGGGGTAGCGCAATCCCCAAAGTGTTGTTAATGGCGTGTGAATCATAGCACGGCCTCCTTCTGTCGTTTGCTTCATGAGTGTCGCCATTAAGTACCAAGAAAATGTAGAATGCGGTCCACGCTACTAAAATCCCAGGGTAAGTAAGGGTAAAGTTATGTGGAGACTGTGAGAAGTGTTGACTTTTTCTCGTCTTCAATAAATTTTACCATGAACACCCGATAATGGTACTATGATGAGAAATTGCTTTCAGGTGCCATTGACCCACCGGAATGTGGTGGGGAACCGATGCCTGAACACCTGCCCTTTGGCTACTGTCCATGAAGGGCCACGGAGATACGTTACGAGCCCTGGGTGACTTTTGATTTCCTCGGCGAGACCCACTTTGGGTCTCGCATTCAACAAGTCGGCCGCAGTCACTTCTGCGTCAGTCAGAGAATCCCAGGATCGCCAATGCGCAGGACTGACATGTTCATCAGCTAGTCATGTTGGAGAGGGTTAAAGAACTTCGTGACGTCCGCCTCAAAGGCTTCTCGTATGGGACATCGCATGACCGTGTGTTCTATGGCCCAGACGGAATCCGTTAAAGCGGCCATGGTAGTCCGCTTCGTAAAGTGGGGCCAGCGACCGGCTAGCGACTGCGAACAAGAGGCGGCCATTCACTCCAGAGATGTCGAGGGGGCTTTGTTTCTATGGTTGTTCCAGCTTTGAAATATCCATCTGGCGGAGGGGTGGCACGCGCTACGCATCCGCCTTCAGTTGTTCAACCGGTTTGGCGATGCGAAGTTTTCGCACGTGCACATAGGCCGTCGTGGTTTCCCGCGACAGGCTCAGGGCACCCCGCGCAGTGAGCCTCCGCCACATTTCTTCCAGGAACTTTTCTATCAAATTTGAGCCTCCGCATACGAGCGAGAAATTGAAGATTTGCGCTGGGGGGTCCTTAACCGGGCGAATTCCATTGAAGCCAGTGTTCAACGGGAATCTGCAGCATTTCTAGCATCCACCAGGCGTGAGGTGTTGCATGGTCCATTAAGATCAGACCAATGCCTCCTTTTCCTTGCGTTCGCTCCACTACCTGCGTGAGGCATCCAAAATTATGGTTTCAGGAGCTCGTGCGCACTTTCGGTGATCCGTTAATTTTAACGGTGGTTGGTCAACCATGGCTCATGGGAGCGTCGCCTGCATGAAGCGGTCGACTTGTAAGGCGAGAAGCAACCGGTAGTCCAAGTCGACGATTCGCGCCGCTTTTCGAAAAAAATGCTGTTAAACGCTGGGGAGATTTCATCCACCACAATCCAGGGCGGTCTAGGTCTTGGGCCTGTGAGCCTTATATTGGTCCGTCACGGAGGTTTTAGGGTGATAGTGGTTGTCGACAACCGAATACACTATAGTAGAGTTGTAAGTACAGGTATGTGAAAATGGGGGAGACATTGAGGAGGAGACAACAATGTACGAACTATCCGTGGGGCGAATTGGAGTTTCGGCAGAATCAGATGTTTATCGGATATTGGTGGACCGGCTTTGGCCCCGTGGCGTAGCAAAAGTTAGTGCCCCCTGGGACTGGTGGATGAAGGATGTAGCCCCAAGCACTGCATTGCGAAAATGGTATGGACATGAAACCACGCGCTACGAAGAATTTCGGCAACGATATTGGGAAGAGCTGGAAAAGCAGTGGGATGATGGAACCTTGAGGCCTTTATGGGATCTGTGGGCAAAGCAGCCAATCATCTTGCTGACGGCGACCAAAGGGATAGAAGCCAGTCAGGCACCAATTTTGCGTGACTTTTTAAAAAGTCACGCTACAGAAAATCTCCGGAGGTAGCGTTTATAGCCCATGGATACGCAAATATGGCGGATTACTTCGAACCATCGGTATCTGGACGCATTGACCTTTATTGACCGATTTCCAGCCTACACGGTAACCCGTCGCGGTGAAGAAATGATCTGGTGGTATCGACGAGGCGAGGATGTGGATATGCTCCGCTTCCATAAGATGGCGGATGGTGCTGAACTTAAGGTCCAAGGGTGCACAGAGATAGCTGTGCGCGCTTTTGGAGTCAGGTTGGAACCGTTACCGGCCGATCGCTTTGAGGACGGACTTCCCGAACCATATCGGGTATTACACGCTAAGTTTGCAGGCATTCGACCAATTCTTTTTTTAAATGCATTCGAAGGCGTAGCCTGGTCGATCTTGGGCCAGCAATTTACCGTGAAGTTTGCAGCCCAGTTGAAGGCGGCGATCGCGCGGAAATGGGGAACTGTGGTCGATGATGATCTCGCGGTGTTCCCGTCGCCTCGTCAATTGGCCACCGCCACCGTCGATCAATTGCGGATGTTAAAACTGAGCCAACAAAAGGCCACAGCCCTTCTTAGCATAGCCGTAGCTATTGCGGATGGCACATGGAGCTTAGAATCTCTCTACCAAAAACCGACGATAGAAGCTCTCGCGGAACTGCAACGAATCAAGGGGATCGGTCCATGGACGGCAGAGTATAGTCTACTCCGCGTCTTTGGTCACCAAGATGTCCTACCTGCGGCTGATGTAGGACTGCAACGAGCTTGGGCTCGAACACTCGGGGTGAATCACGTGTCCGAAATCGAATTGCGGAAAGCGGGCCAAGTATGTAAGGGGTATCGTAGTGACTTTGCATTCTGGCTTTGGCTGTCCAATATGGACCCAGTCTGACAATAAGACAGAGCGACTGGTTAGCAGATGGCAAATAAAATGATCCATATATCGACAACTTGCTGCCGTGCGGGCCTCATGCGGTGACCTTGCCCCCTAGCTTCAGTCCGGGGCATTCCAGCTTCCAATATTCGTCAAGGAAGTCGTGTATACCACGGGAACCAATCCTCTATTTCAGGATCGCCTCCCGATTGTGGCAGCAGGGTATTTTATTTTATCGGACACCCCTCCCTTCGGAAATTAGACCTTGCTTTTGATCAGCTTGTGCAGGAAGCGGGAAAATCGTCAAGGATGGTTTTACCCAGCGTTCCGTTTTAGGCCATCTCCGTGTTGGTTGGTCTGAACAAGCATGGACGATTGCCGGGTGCGATGTTGGTCATTTTCCGGCCATCAGGTTGTCAACGTCACCCTCCGTCCATATGGTGTTGGTAACCATCTTCCGCTACAGCCGATAATTACCCCCCCAGCGCCGTCGTTCAGACCGGTCGGCTTTTCGCCTTGTACCGTTGGTGGCCTTTCGACACGCAGTCGCGGCCAGATGATTGACTGACGGGTGCTTTTTCCGACAGGTTACACTCTCCGCTTGAGTTTCCCGCTCGGATAAGCTGGGTGAGCATAAGCCATTTCCCAATCGAGCTCACTGGCACGCCACAGGAAAATTTCAGACCAGCCTGTGTACGCGAAGCATTAGTGCCTACAGGTACACACTTAAATTATCCAGGGGGTATGTTTCTTAAAGATGAGATGGGTACGAACGGGAATCAATTTTATCAAAGGGCCCTGTTCGATAGAAACTTCCAAGGGGGATACAGCAGATCTTCCGGATGGATGGGTTCAATGCTCTGCAACCCGAATGTTGTGAGGAGAGGAAGTCTCGGCCTTCAGCCCCGAGGAGGTCATC
>JAKAAS010000130.1 GCA_021802225.1 Bacillota bacterium | reverse complement strand
CTACTTATCACGGGACCAAGCGCCTCTGAATGCCTCCGAATGGGCGGAACTGGATGAGGCCGTCCGCCGGGTTATCGCCAACCAAGTGACAGGCCGGCGGTTTCTGTCGCTATTTGGTCCAGTGGGCGCTGGGGTGCAGGTGATTCCCGTGGACCGCACCCCGGGCATTGACCAGGGTCAGGTGGACATGGTGGGGGAAGTCAACGATGCCGTCAGACTGTCCAGCAGAATCTACCAAAAGGTCCCTATGCTGCACATGGATTTCATGGTTTTCTGGCGGGATATTGAATCGTCCAGAACCCAAGGAGTGCCGCTGGACTGGTCAATGGCCGAAGCGGCGGCGGCGTTTGTCGCTCAGGCGGAGGACCGCCTCATACTGGAGGGGGATGCGGACGACCAGGTGGATGGGCTGCTTACCGTTCCCGGACGCCAGATTCGGACGGCCGCGGCGCAGGGGGAAGCCGGAAGCGGTTTTCATGATGTCGTGAAAGCCGTCGACGACTTAAGTGCAGCCGGATTTTACCCTCCCTACACGGTGGTGGCAGGTCCCAGTCTCTATGCGGCATGGCACCGCCTGTACGGAAACACAGGAGTGTTGGAGATTGAACAGATACGCCGCTTGGCGGACCAAGGGGTATACGTAACGCCGCTCATGCCGGCGCACTCGGTGCTGGTGCTGGCTGCCGGGGCGCAGAATATGGATTTGGCGGTGGGGGCTGATGCCCAGGTGGCCTACGTGGAGTCGACCTCGATGAACCACCGCCTCCGCGTCATGGAGACCCTAACGCTGCGCATCAAGCGTCCCGGCGCCATCTGCCACATTGCTCCCGCCAAATCCTGAGGCGACACGGGGTCCGCAATAAGATTCAGCGGGATTGGGGACAGGCGGCACGAGAACCGAGTGTGCCGGGGAATCTTAGACACATTGGTGTGGCCTCCCGGACGCGAACCGGCCACACCAGAAGCAGCACAATACTCTGAAGATGAGGAGCTCGCTTGCCGGGAATGAATTCCGGGCATGCTCGCGAGCATTTGGTGATGCGGATGCCAGATAACGGTGGAAACGACACAAACAATTTCGTGCAATGGAGGCATGCGCCTGCCCGGGAGTGGAAGTTTTGTCCGCTGTGCAGCCATGCTCTATGTTCGCGCGTCTGGGACGGGAAGGACCGCAGATATTGTGAGCATTGCGGATTTGTCTACTGGGAGAGGGCGCTGCCGGCCGCGGCGGTGCTGGTTTATGAGCCGGTGCGCCAGGATGTCCTGCTGGTCACCCGCCGCTATCCCCCTGCGGCGGGCGGACTGACCTTTCCTGGAGGCGGGATTGAACTGGGGGAAAGCGTAGCGGCGGCGGCAGTCCGTGAAGTCCGGGAGGAGACCGGTGTCCACGTAGCAATTGACCGCCAATTCGGCACGTGGTCCACCCCGACGAACGAAACCATCATCAGCTTCTTCCTAGGCCATCCGGTCGGCGGGCAGTTGAGCGCGGGAACTGATGCGTTGGAGGCGCGGTATTTTCCCTTGGCTACTGCCCCGTCACTGGTCTTTGACTTGCATGATATGGTGTTGCGGCTCTTTCGGACCGAAATGCTGATGGCGTTTCACTCTTGGGATCATTCGTAGCGGTTCGCAAGAGGCAGGGAGCTGCACGGCCAGCGCATCTAATATTTCGTGCATGAGGGCTAACTGCTGGTACAGGTGGCGGGCGCTGGTGTCCCGGTGATAGTCGTCAGCCATTGACTGAAGCGCGTCGTGAAGGCGCTGGATAAGAATATCGACATGCCAGGGGTCCGGTTTCACTGAAAAATCCCTCCTTTGCCAAGAAGCCCGGGTGCCGCCCAACGAGTGGGGTTGCGGTGTAGTATACAGTTATGGTTGCGGGATCAAAAATGTGAGCCTGTGGCGGCTTGTCCACTGGCTCACATTTCGTTCGGGTGCGTAAATATCTGGGCGCTATGAAGAAACATGAGAGGATGGAGGCTGGCTGGGCTGGGAGCGCTTGCGGTCTTTCCACAGGGAATAGCCGAATGCTAAACCAGAAACCCACCAAGGACGCGCCTTGGCGCGGGAAACGGTCTTGGCGCCGCGCCGCGCTTGCAAAAACCCCGCAATGCCTGCCGCAACCAAGCCCACACGATAGGCCGATGTGCGGACTTCCTGCACGGTCTGTCCCAGCCGTGAAGTGGATTCTCTCGCTCCACGCATGATTCCCGCCAACTGGCCTTTAATTTCTGAAATTTCTTTGGCAATTGTCTGTTCGAGACGGATCACCCGCAGGGCGATGACGAGGATCATAATCCCCGCTCCGAGCACGAGAAGCGTGAGAACGGCAAAACAAATCGCAATAACCGTCAGCGCGCCGGCACTAGTCATGCACCTTGGTCCTCGTGCGGGTCGGAGTCCGCCATGTCGGCGTCATCCAGCGGAATTTCGGTGACGGCCTTTTTAAAGAGAGTTTGACCTTTCTGCGTCAAGGAGTCCCGGATATCGCGGACACTGCTCTGAAACTGGTCAAGAGAGTCCTGAGTCTTCTGTTTCAGCGTGCCCCGCGTATCTTCGCCAGTGCTGGGCGCCATCAGAATGCCAGCCACCACTCCCAAAGCCGCGCCGATAATCAACCCGCTTAGCCGATCCCATGATCTGTCGTTCATCATATCGCCTCCCTGAATTTCCTCTATTGTGACACATCTGGGGACCGCAGAAAAGTGCTCGGGCGGCGTCAGGATATTCTCCGGTGATGGCACGGCGCGATTTTTTGGATAAAGTGACAGGACTGCCAGCAGAAAATCTCCTCTGGGGGAAAACATTCGGGCGACCGGACCCATTGAGGAAACGACAGGATAGAACGGCTATGATATACTATGTGGGTTTCGAAGTCACAGTAAGGTTTATCTTGGACGACATGGTGGGATTTGGTGTGCGAATCAAGCGTTCTGGGACGGCAACTGGATGAAAATTGCAATCGTGACCGAAACCTGGTGGCCATCTACGGATGGTGTTGTCACGCGCGTGACGGCGACCGTGAGGGAACTGCGGCGTATGGGCCATGAATTGCTGATTGTGGCCCCGCAGGGGGGCGCCAGTGAGTTCGAAGGCATCCCCGTCAAATCGGTGCCGACGTTTTCTGTCGGGTTTGTCTATGGTGGCAAGCCTTGGGGATGGCCTTCCCCGCATGTCAAGAGGTACCTGAGGGATTTTGAACCCGATGTGGTGCATGTTGTCAACCCTTTTGTTCTGGGGATTGCGGGAGTGATGGCAGCCCGCCAGCTGGAATGTCCGCTGGTGGCGTCTTACCATACCAATATCGCTCAATATGCGGACTTCTATCATTTGGGGGTTTTCAAACCAGCGGTGTGGGGACTGTTGCGAATGCTGCACAACCAAGCGGTATACAATCTTGCCACGTCGGAAGCGATTAAGAAAGAAATCACTGCGCACGGGATTGAACGGGTCCAGGTATGGCGGCGCGGGGTGGATCTGGAATCTTTTCACCCCCGACACCGGGACAAGGCCATGAGGGAGCGCTTGACGTCGGGACACCCGGATCAGACGATTGCGCTGTATGTGGGCCGCATCGCCAAGGAAAAGGGGCTGGCGCGGCTGCTGTCGCTGTTTCAGAAAAATCCGGATGTCAATCTCGCTCTGGTTGGGGACGGCCCTGCGGTCGAGTATTTCCAGGACCGCTTCCAGAAGACGCCCACGACGTTTGTAGGAAAACTTTTAGGGCAGGATCTGGCTGCTGCCTATGCCTCGGCGGACTTTTTCGTATTTCCGAGCACGACGGAAACCCTGGGACTGGTTCTTCTCGAAGCTATGGCTTCGGGGCTGCCTATTGTGGCGGCCGAATCGGCGCCGTCCCATGAACTGATCGACCATTCGGGAGCCGGCCGCCTGTTTCCGAGCAATCAGCCTTACCTCCTCGGGGAGATTGCGCACGGTCTGATTCATGACGGCCCAGGACTGGGAGTGTTGTCGGTGAAAGCCCGGCAGGAAGCGGAGAAGTGGGGATGGCAGGAACCAACGAGAGAATTAGTCCACCTGTACGAAAAAGCGATACGAGAGTTCCGGGCAGGGAGATGACCCGGCTCTATCAATTTGTCCAGTTTGTTTCGGTGGGATTTGGCAATGCCGTCATCGATCTTCTTTTTTTTAATGGGCTCTACTGGCTGTTTCCGACACGCAATGTGGACCAGCTGGTGGTTTACAATACGATCGCAGTGGTGGCGGCCATTCTCAACAGCTATATCTGGAACAGCCGCTGGACGTTTCGCCAGCAAGTGCGTTCCCGGGGCAAAGATGCCTTGCGCCAGCGTGTGCTGTTTGTTATCCAGTCTCTGATTAACATTGTCGTGAACGACCTGATCCTCTGGCTGATTGCTCCGATGGTGCTGGAGGTGCATGCGATTCCTCATGTCATGGCCAACAACATTGCCAAATTGGCGGCGATGTTCTTAGCATCACTAACCAGCTTTATCATGATGAAGCTGTTTGTGTTTGTGTGAAGTCCCTCCTCCTCATCCAGTTTTATCCACATCCTCTTCCTTGATATTTCCAGTGCCACATGTTTTGCTCCGCAATCCGCCTATTTTTGCGCTGTTTCATGGGGGTGTTCCCCGAGTTCCGCCCAAATTATGGGACCTCCATGCAAAACTGGGCAGATTGTCCCGGAAGACCGCAAGGATGGGGCCATAGGCGCCTAATGGGCGTCAGCGCTGCAGGCGGAGTCTGACAGGACCGGCAATCTTTTTTACACTGGCCCCAGCCAAATTGTTGGAAAATCAACAACCGGGGGATCCACACTTGGGGTGAATCTGGCACATTGTGCCGGAAGGGCCACTCTCCGCGTCCCAACCCGTCAGCTAACTCCGGAGGCAATATTCTAAAGGGGAGAATTGATTAATGCACTTTCGATTTTGGCAGGGAACCGCAATGGCTGGCATCACCGTAGCTGCAGGAATGATGGTCTCCAGTGCCGCCATGGCCGCGTCTGTAACGGCTACGACGGCGGCGCTGGCACAGGAACACCCGGCGATGAATCAAGTGCTGCAGCAAGGCAGTGTCTCTCACTGGGTGGCGACTTTGCAGGCAGATCTCTATCTTCTCGGCTATCACAGTGTCGGCGCAGATGACGGGATCTTCGGTCCCGAGACGCTGGGCGCTCTAAAAGCTTTTCAGTCCGCAAACGGCTTTCAGCCCACGGGGATCACCAGTGCGCCGGTTTGGCAGGATATACTGGCGGGATTCAATTTGGCGCCGCGCTACCAGGGGCCGATGACCTTTTCAGTCAGCGTGCCGGCCATTCCCGAGCCAATGCATCCCGTGTTCTACCAGCAATTGAGCAATGGCAGCCAGGGACCGTGGGTGGTGACGCTGCAAGATGACCTTAAGCTTCTCGGCTACCCGCAAGTGGGACCCAGTGACGGCATTTTTGGTCCGAAGACCCAACAGGCCCTGGAAGATTTCCAGACCAGCCAGAACCTGGCGCCATCAGGAGTAACGACCTTCCAGACGTGGCGGCAGATTCTTACCGGGCTGGGCATCCTCGGCAGCACGACCTCCATTGAGAAAGCTCCAGCACCGGCGGCGAGCACGGCGACAGCACCGGCGGCGAGCACGGCAGCAACACCGGCCGCCAGCGCAGGCTACGCGCGCACTGGCCCCGTGGCGCCTGCCGCCCAGTCAATTGATGGGCGCCCGATTATCGCCGTCTACAAGGTGCGGGCGACAGCGTACGGGCCGAGTCTTCAAGACAACTACCCGTATGGGCCCGTCGATGCTTTTGGGCAGCCGCTGGAGCCGGGCATGGTGGCTGTTGACCCCTCTCTCATTCCACTCAAGTCCTATCTGTATGTCACAGGCTACAGCGATGGAAATCTTCCTTCGGGAGGATTTCTGGGACGAGCGATGGATACAGGGGGAGCGATTGTGGGGCATCACATTGACATTTACCTGAACGCCAATTCCCAGACAGTGTCCAATTTCGGTATCGAGCCTGTCACGGTCTATGTCTTAGGACAGTAGAGACCGGTTATGCAAGAGCCCCGCGCCGCAACTTGGCCGCGGG
>JAKAAS010000129.1 GCA_021802225.1 Bacillota bacterium | reverse complement strand
GGCTCAACATCACGGAGAAATATCACAAGGCCAAAGCTTTCGGAGAGGCACCGTTTGAGGTGCAACGTGTAGGCACGCGTAAACAGGTTATTCCAACCAACGGGGAATGGATTGGCACTAAGCGCGGCACGACGCAAAGAGAAATTCAATTGCATTGTGACGATGCAGCGCAGGCAGACATTCCACCGCACTCATTCGATGCGGTATTCACCGACCCACCTTATTTCGACAATGTGCAGTATGCTGAACTAATGGACTTTTGTTATGTGTGGCTGCGCCGACTAGCAGTTGATGCCACCGACGCTTTTAGTATGCCCTCGACGCGGAATGCCGCCGAACTAACGGGCAACACGACGCTGGATCGAGGATTAGATCATTTTACAGCAGGGCTATCTCGGGTATTTCAGCACATGGCGGAGGGATTGAAGCCCGGCGGTCCCTTGGCTTTTACCTACCACCACAATACACTCGCCGCCTATATTCCAGTCGCGGTTGCCATTTTAGACGCCAATTTGACGTGCACGCGAGCCATACCCGTGCCCGCCGAGATGAGCGCTTCGATCCATATCAACGGAACAGACTCCTCCGTGATTGACACGGTATTTGTCTGCCGATCGGTTCAGCTGTCCATACCACGGGAACCTCCCACCCTTTGGGATCTTGGCCAGTCTGCCGCTCACGATGTGGCGCAGTTGGAAGCGGGCGGGGTGCGGGTCACGTTGGGTGACCGGCGATGTCTCATCTTTGGACTGCTTGTGGCTGAGGCCATTCGCCATCTTCGTCCGGACTGGCGGTCTGAAGAGTCAGTCCCCGCTAAACGCGCAAGGGTTGCGGCCGTGTTAGAGCAATGGCCGGCCTGGCAACGTATTGATGAACAAGCAGGGCTCTCCGCAGATACCACTAAGGCACCCTTGAACGTGGAGGTGCACTAACTAATGGTTTACCCTTTTGAAGTCTCCTTGGAGCAACTGCAGGCTAACTTGGACGATTACGTCACTGCCATTTTTCACACGCTGCAATCCGAGTTTATGGCGCTTCCGCGCGGTGAAGGCTTTGTCGATTATCCGACATTTCTCGCCGGTTATGAAACATTAAGACAGACAACCCGAGCCTTTAGCGAGGTGTCTGTGGATAGCCTGACACGGGCCGTCCAGAAACGCCCCTTGGCTTTCGTGGTGATTCGCACCATCTTAGGCTTTACGCCTCCAGAGTGGGCCTACCTGGCTAACCAACGCACCAGTGAACCCATAAGCCAAGGCTACGCGCGTTCTCTCGATCGTGACGTGCGCATGACCCCCGAGCGGTCTCTGGGAGGTCAACGGCTTCAGTCACCCAAACTACATGCCCTCCTGCTAGTCGCGGCGGACCTCATAACGCATCCACCGACCTCTAGCGACCCCGAAAAAATTCACCGGTTAGATAAGGCGGATACTCGTGAAGGGTTGGTTTCCCTTCAGAGTACCGCCACATTGGGTGTCCCTTACGCAATGCTTCTCTATGAACGCCTGTTAGGACGCCCGTTTGCAGGGCACCGAGACTCGATCTCCGAACTCATCGGGGATGGGCTAGAAGAATTGATCGAAACCACCCTTATCGCGAATCATGTGACGTTCCGCAAAACGAAACGAGCTGAAAAACTTCCGGGATTTGAACAGGCACCTGACTTTATCATTCCCGACGAATTTGATCCTCAAGTCATCATTGAAGCAAAAATTACCGAAGATGATGGCACAGCGCGGGACAAAGTGGCGCGAATCTTGCGCCTTGTAAGTATGGCCGATGAACGCCTCCGCCAGGGGCAGCCAAGTTTTCAAGTCGTAGCCTGTCTGGCAGGGCGGGGATTTGGTGTGCGGCGCGAGGACATGCGGCAATTACTGTTAGCCACGAAGGGGAAAGTGTTTACGCCGAACACGATAGACTATCTTGTCGATACAACGTTATTGGCCCAGTTCAAAACATAATGACTCTCCTGACATCAAACCGTGTGAGGTGATAGCTATGCCATTCAAGAAAACTCAGCCATCCGTTCCAGTTCCCGACAGTCCAGATCTCCTCTTGCCTACGTTTAGCCGGAGAAAAATTCCTGATGTGCTGCCTCATCAACAACAGTTGCTTCGGGCATACAGTCATTTAGAATCAACAATCTCGGATGTCGCATTCCAATTGCCGACCGGCAGTGGCAAAACGCTCGTCGGATTATTGATGGGTGAGTGGGTCCGGCGGAAATATCGTGAAAAAGTCATATACTTATGTCCCACTCGTCAGCTGGTCCATCAAGTCGTGACATTGAGTCGCGAAAAGTACGGGTTAACGGTGCTAGGCTTCACGGGGAGTAAGTACGATTATCCTCCAGGTGATAAAGCCGCCTATCGAGAAGGTGCACACATCGCCGTGACCACGTATAGCAGTGTGTTTAACGCTAACCCCTTTTTTAATGATGCCAACGTGTTGATTGTCGACGACGCGCATGCTAGTGAATCCTATATTGCCGCCCCGTGGAGTATTCAAGTAGAGAAAAATCGGGAGAAACACCAGAATCTTCATGCAGCCTTATGCCGTATGTTGAAACCACACCTCTCCACCACACTCTATTCCCACCTCACAGGCCAGTGGTCGGCTACAAATGACTATGAATGGAGTGAAGTACTCCCGGTACCATTATTCTCTAGGCTAAGAGAGGATTTTATCGAGATTCTAGACACGTATGCGACCGAGGCGGGTTTAAATTTCGCCTGGACGTATATTCGTGACCACATCGCTGCATGTCACTGTTATTTTTCATCGCAAGAAATCTTGATTCGTCCTCTAATCCCACCAACGTGGACGCATACAGCCTTTTCGAATCCCCGGCAACGCATCTACATGTCCGCCACTCTAGGTAATGGCGGTGATTTGGAACGGATTATGGGCCGGCTCAACATTCAACGCATGCCAATACCTGATGGGTGGGAGCGCCAAGGAGTCGGCCGCCGTTTATTTCTCTTCCCCGGAATGTCATTATCATTAGATCAAACAACTTCACTGCAGAATCACATGATGCAGGACGCAGGTCGTAGCATTGTGTTGGTGCCTAGCGATGCTGAGGCTGATCGTTTGCGTAATCAGGTGCAAGAAACGCTTACCACCAGCGTGTTTACCGCCAGAGCGTTAGAAGAGTCGAAAGCCCCGTTTACCAACCAAGTTCATGCTGTGGCTGTTATTGCTAACCGGTATGATGGATTGGATTTTCCGGGTAATGAATGCCGATTAGAATTCATTGCCGGGCTCCCGCAAGCGACTAACGCGCAAGAGCGGTTTCTCATGACCAAAATGGGAGCCAACGTATTATACCATGAACGAATACGCACCCGGATTCTACAAGCGATAGGCCGGTGCACACGGTCTATGGAAGATTTTGCAGCGGTTGTGGTGATGGATGAAAAGTCTCTGAACTACTTGTTAGACCCGGCTCACCGACGTTATTTTCATCCGGAATTGCAGGCCGAAATACAATTTGGGATTGAGCAGTCTAGAGATACCACCGCTGCGGAGTTTATGGAATACCTGAAGACTTTCCTTGCTAATGGCGACGAATGGGAAGAGGACGGCAACCAAGCGATTTTAGGTCTTCGTACCGGGATGAATCAAGAGGATTTTTCGGCACTCACCGGACTGGAACAATCGGTGGCCGATGAAATTAAGTATCAAAAAGCCCTTTGGGAAGGAAATCATGTCGAAGCCCTAGACCGAGCCGAAAGCGTTATCGGAAAATTAACGGCCCCAGCACTTCGCGGATACCGAGCTCTGTGGCATTATCTTGCAGGGAATGCGGCTCAATCGGCTAACCTCGAAGAAAAAGCCTATAGGCACTATGAGGACGTGCGGAGAGCCGCTTCTGGACTCCAGTGGTTAACGAATCAAATTCTGCCGGGGTCCTCATCAGCGACAAGTTCCGTGCAGGAGGATCCCGTATCCACCATTTACGAACAAGTAGTAAATATTGAACAACTACTGGAACGGTTGGGAACGACTCATGATCGAAGATTTGCCGAACAGGAGAAGAAAATTTTGGATGGACTAGCTAAAGCAGAGCGGTTCGAAGAGGCGCACAAGTTGCTGGGGGAGATGTTAGGCTTTCGGGCAGATAAAGTGGAGAGTGACGGGTCGCCAGACCCCTGGTGGATCGTTGGTAACTTATGTCTTGTTTTCGAGGACCATGCAGGAGCACAGTCCAATTCGGCGTTGGGAGCGGATAAAGCTCGGCAAGTTAAAGGACATCCCGATTGGATGCGGGCGAACATCCCAGAAACACAGTCTGCGACCATTCTCTCTGTGCTCGTGTCTCCCGTGAGTACGGTTATGCCAGGGGCTGTCCCTCACCTACAAACCGTAAGTTATTGGGCGCTGGAGGATTTTCGCCAATGGGCGCAGAACGCAATGACTACAATTAGGGTCATACGGCAAACCTATACGGAACCCGGGGATCTTCAGTGGCGCGAGAATGCCATGACTATACTTAAAGCGCATCAACTGGATGCCCAAACACTGTTCGATAATCTGCAGTCGCGATCCGCTTTAAACTTTCTGACCATAGTCTCACAACGGTAATGACTCCAGTGTTGGTGTGCCACGATAAGCTCCGCTTTCGGTAAAACAATGGCGGCCGAAAAGGAAAGAGAGATCTTTGGTGACGGTAGTTGCAAGGCCCCAAACTGACGTGGGGGGTGGAACCAGTCTATTGAGCCTATATTTCCAAACTGGAACACTTTCTGAAACATCGAGGGAGCATACCTGCTAGTTGCTATTAAAATTGGAAAGTTCCAATGGAGGAATGGAAGTAGTGGAATGGGAGCAACGTTGGACACGCATTAATAACAGGGAAAGTGCTAGGGGTGGTCAAGGTACGATCGATCTCGTTGCAAATAAAATCACGGGAGAGAATGGGGCCCTTAAGCGCTTGCATGAGCGCTTCATGTACTCTCGCGAGCGTCGTGGCCGGATGGCGCGTGAAGTCATTGCCCTGAAGACGGCGTCTGGTACTGGAGTCCCTCGAGTCCTAGATGAGAATACATCCGCATGGGAAACAAAAGAAGAACTCTTTGTAGTCCTAGAATATATTAGCGGGGACACACTACAAAAATATGTAAATGACCGTCCACAATCCTTAGATACCGCCCTTGATTTAACTGAGAAACTGGTCGAAATAGTTTGTAGGACACACGCAAGTCAGGTTATTCATCGTGATATTAAGCCGGATAACATCATTCTTAAAGAGAATAATGTCAGGGATCCCGTCTTAGTGGATTTTGGACTGGCATGGCTAGAGCACGAGGATACTGGATTTCAGTCGAGAGTTAATCAGGAAATAGGAAATCGGTTCCTGCGCTTACCAGAACATGCTGCTGATCAGGATACACACCACGACCTTCGGTCAGACCTTACTCAAATCGTTGGTGTCCTTCTATATCTATTAAGCGGAGTCTATCCTCGTCTCTTGGTAGATGCAAACGGCAGGCGGCCTGACGAAGTCTCTAGGAATAACATCCCGCCAGAAACTCTCGGGGATGTTCGATGGC
Source organism: Bacillota bacterium (assembly GCA_021802225.1). The sequence goes on along the minus strand of JAKAAS010000129.1, from coordinate 513 downwards.
CTAGCGTACAAAGCATCTTTATAATGGGATTCCAACAGAACATAGACACTCGATTTCAATCGGCCGATGAACTTCATGAAGCGATAATTCGAGCTAAGATCTGCAAGGAAAGCGCTTTGGAAGACGCGGACCGCGCTATGTTACGTGCTCGTGAAGAGCTATCGCAACTATTTCGTTCATCCGCAGTAGCTCAAGCGGATACGATTCGTGAGACAATGCTATTGGTTGCCAAGGCGTTTTTGACAGGTTTTCGTGCGGCGCTCTCAGATCTAGACTTAGCAATGGGTGGGTCAGGCCCAAATGCAGTCAGTAATCGAGTCAGGTTGGACTTTTTTATCGTTCGCCGAGGGATGTCGGAACCTATGGTTAGGTTTACACATGATAGTGTTACAGACGGCAGAATCATAGAAGCTAGTTGGGGGGTTGAGGGAAGCCTGCAAGAGAAATATTGGGAAGGTCCTGCCTTTGACCGCGAATGGTTGTTAACGGAAATATAGGCTCAATAGACTGGTT
>JAKAAS010000128.1 GCA_021802225.1 Bacillota bacterium | reverse complement strand
AGTAAGCAGTACAGCAATTGGTGAAAAGGAATTGCCGTGATTTTTCCGCAACACATTCCTTTTCACGGATTGCTTGAGGTCGGAGGAGGTTTTATAGAGAATTATGCGAGGCAAAACAGCGGTCGCGCTGATTGGCGCGAGTCTTATGGTGCTGACGGGTCCGGTGATGGTGTATGCCGCGTCGCTTCAGCAGCTGCAGCAGGAGGAATCGCAGGCGCAGGCGCAGCTGGCTCAAGAACAGAGTCAGTATGCTCAGACCCAGGCAGCGATCAGCCAGGCTACGGCGCAAATCGGCAGCCTCAACCAGAAGCTGGCGCAGGCTCAGAGCCAGATAGGGTCGGCGAACCAGAAAATTTCGGCGACGAATGCGCAAATGGAAAAGACCCAAGCTCTTTTAACCAGCACCCAAACGCAACTGGACGCGACGGAAAATGAGCTGAGTGCCACGCAGGCGAATTACCAGAAAACAGAAGCGCTTATTGCCCAGACCCAAAGCAGTCTGATTCAGGAGAGCAAGCTGTTAAGCGGGCAGCTCCAGCTTATCGAGGAGAGGGGTTCCATTGGGTACCTGGATGTCCTGTTGGGGGCCAACTCCTTCAATGACTTTGTAAGCCGCCTGGATTTGCTGGGTCAGGTAGCGGGACAAGCCGCCAGCGAAGTGGATGTCATTAAAGCGGAAGAAGCGCAGGAAACCAAGGAAAAACTGAGCCTGAAAGCCGAGGCCAATCTGCTGGCGGCGGCGCAGGCATCTTTAAGCGCACACCAGTCTCTCTTGCAAAATGAGCGGAACCTGCTGGCCCAACAGGAGAGCCAGGCCATGGCTTTGCACAATCAGGCCGTGTCCGATGCGCAAAATGCGGCCAGCACGCTGTCGGCCCGCAAACAGGCGGTCACCCAGATGCAAGACCAGCAGCAGCAAATTTCTCAGAACATGGCGTCCTTGGGCAGCCGCATAAGCCAGATAGCCTCGCAAATCCAGTCTCTGCTCGCTCAGTTCAACCAAGGCAGCTTGTCCCAAAGAGGCCTGTTCAATGCCATGCTGCCACTGGTCACGCCAATAGCCCAGCAGGAAAATTTGCCCCCGGCCCTGGTCATCGCGGTGATTACGGAAGAGTCCGGCGGGAATTCACAAGCCGTGAGCGTTACGGGAGCTGTGGGTCTGATGCAGCTCGAGCCGGGCACGGCTGCGGTTTTGGGAATATCCCCCAGCTCCTTGTATAATCCGCAGCAGAATCTGCTGGCGGGCTGCCTGTACCTGCGGGATATGCTGAATATGTTTGGGGGAAATCTTTCCCTAGCGCTGTCCGCCTACAATGCAGGGCCAGGAGCGGTGCAGAACAACGGCAACCAGGTGCTGCCTTACACGACAGGCTATGTCAACAATATTGAAAGCCTGTATGCCCTGTACAGCCAGTGGTAGAGTTTCCTCACACGCTTTCCGGGGGGTTGCTGGGAGGGTTGTTCCCGGGATTTCCGGTGGAATGCCGGGGAAGCGGCCAGAAGCGGCGCCTGAGCGCCGTGAGTGCGAGCAGCAGGCCCATCCCCAGACCCCAGTAGGCATTTCCCCAGAATGACATCACCAGTCCGGCAGCGGCTACCACCGCGATCCATGAGCCTTTGAACCGGGTTTTCCGGGTGGCGGGGGGGATGACCACCAGGACGAACGCGGCCATGACGCTGAACGCCGCAGGCAGGCGGAGATCAAGCTGTTGCGCGGATGCCGTGAGGTGGGTGAGGAAGATCACGGAATCGGCGGCCAGGTACGCCGCTGGAGGGACACACATGGCCCAGGGCAGCCACGGCTTCTGGGAAAATGCGCGCCGCAGGCCCAACATCAACCAAACAGCCGCCAAGGGCGGGAGCCAAACCGCCCAAAATGCGGGCCACAGGCCGGAAAACGGGAACAGCGGGATTCTTGGGGCGAGATAGGGGCGAAACAGCGCGGACTGCAGCCACAGGCCGGACAATATCAGCCAGGGCGTCCGGGATTTCCAGATCATAGCGAATCTTTCTCCTTTCGGCTATGTTGGTATCAGTATGCCCGCAAGCGACTAAAAATAGCCCGAACAACGAAACCTATAGCGCAGCTTGAGAGAAAAGTGCTATTGTAATATATCGGGCAAAATTTTTGCCTTCACGGGCACCAAGAGGCAGAGGCCTTGGAGATTTTTTGCCGTGCCTCGCCGTGCAGCCCGCAGCGACCAAGTTCAATACGCGGCAAACCTCCGCGCAACAGGAAAATCCTTTAGTGATAAAGGGAATTCCCCGGATCTATCCGTGGAGGATGTTCATGACGAGCAATTTGTAAAGCGGAGGGGATCCGATGCAAAACCGGTGGTTTCGAGGCGTTATCACGATTGTCCTGGTCGTGCTGTTTATTTCAACGTTAATGGATATACTCAACGCCCGTACCGCACCCGTGCAGGATATGCCGTACAGTTCTCTCGTCGGCGCCACCTTGAAGCACCAGGTCAAGAGCGCGGACGTCAACTCGTCACAGCATGTGGTAACCTGGACCAACCAACAGGGCAAGAATTATGAGACCGTTTACGCCCCGGGTGACACGAGCGCGCTGAGCAGCCAGTTGAATGCCTATGGAGCCAATGTCAGCGTGACTAAGCCGTCCAGCTCGGCGATGTGGGTGGGCTTAATTGGCGATTTCCTCCCGGTGCTGATTGTTATCGGATTTGTGTTCTTCTTTTTCCGGCAGAGTCAGGGCGGAAACCGGATGATGTCCTTTGGCAAGACCCAGGCGCACCTGCAGGCGGATAACCTCCCTAAAGTCACCTTTGCCGATGTGGCGGGTGTGGACGAGGAGAAGCAGGAGCTGGAGGAAATTGTCGACTTTTTGAAAAACCCTAAACGCTATATGGACATGGGGGCCAGAATTCCTAAAGGCGTCCTGCTTTTCGGGTCGCCGGGGACAGGCAAAACTCTTTTGGCCCGGGCCGTGGCGGGAGAAGCGGGAGTGCCGTTCTTTTCAGAAAGCGGATCGGGATTTGTGGAAATGTTTGTGGGCGTGGGGGCGTCACGCGTGCGTGACCTCTTTGAGCAAGCCAAGAAGAATGCTCCCTGCATTCTCTTCATTGATGAACTGGATGCGGTGGGGAGAATGCGCGGGGCGGGCTACGGCGGGGGCAATGATGAGCGCGAGCAGACATTGAACCAATTGCTGGTGGAAATGGACGGGTTCGGCATCAACGAGGGAGTTATTGTGATGGCGGCCACGAACCGCCCGGATGTTCTCGATCCCGCGCTCCTGCGGCCGGGCCGGTTCGACCGCCAAATCGTGGTCCCGCGTCCCGACCAGAAGGGCCGCAAGAAGATTCTGGAGGTCCATGTGGAAAACAAGCCGCTGGACACCGATGTGGACCTGCAGGTCATCGCCCGCCGGACCCCAGGCTTCACGGGGGCGGACCTGGCGAATCTGGCCAATGAGGCAGCCCTTTTAGCGGCCCGCGAGCGGCGCAAGAAGATTACCATGCAGAATTTTGAAGAAGCCTCGGAGCGGGTGATGGCGGGACCTCAGAAGAAAACGCGCATTCTCTCAGAGTTTGAGAAAAGGGTTGTCGCGTTCCATGAGGGTGGCCACACGCTGGTGGGCATGCTCGTGCCCCATGGGGACCCGATCAACAAAGTCACCATTATTCCCCGGGGCATGGCCATGGGCTATACGATGCCGATGCCTGAGGAAGACCGCTACCTGATCACCAAGGAGCAGATTCTCGACAAAGTGGCGATGTCTTTGGGAGGCCGGGCCGCCGAACAGATTGTGTTTGGGGAAATTTCGACCGGAGCTTCTGACGATCTGGAAAAATCGACGAAAATGGTCAAGCAGATGATTACGGAGTTTGGCATGTCGGAGGAACTGGGACCGATGACATACGGCACCCGTCAGGACCAGGTCTTCTTAGGCCGGGACTTGATGCGGCAGCGCAACTATTCCGAAGAGGTCGCCTCCAAGATCGACCAGGCCATCCGCCACATCGTCCTGCAGCAGTACGAGCGGGCTAAGGCCCTGTTGCTGCAGCACCGGATTACACTAAACCGGATTGCGATTGAGCTGATTGACCGGGAGACTCTTGATGCGGCTCAACTGAAAGAAATTCTGCGCGCAACCACATAAAAAGAGAGCGCATTGGGGTGCGCTCTCTTTTTATTTAGGCCAGACCAGCTCGAGGTTGTGCGGCGTGATGAGCCTTGAGCCGTCCTCGCCATTGGGCACGGGCATCCGCTTAAAGGCCCTGCGCGCAATCAGGTCGAGAATCAATTCCGGAGGACGGGGATCCTCCTGCATGATGAGATTGAGAACGGCTCGATTGATTTGGACCCACTGCTCGGTGGCGGCTGCCTTTTCCTCTTGCACAGCAACCTTAAGCCATTGTGTATCGGCAGAAACATCCACTCGTATCGCCACGTAAATCCCCCATCCGGTATCTCCTCCCGCCGCTTGCGCTTGATGCTGACGTCAAAGGAAATGCATTATTGGCCATCTATTGATCACCCTTATAATAAACGCTTGTGACCCTGCGGGCGTTACTATAATGAACGAAAAGAATTTTGTCTAGTGAAAGGCGTCGAATCTGCTGCATCTGGCTGCGACTGAAGATGTCCCACAGCCTTCCATCGCCCTGCTCAGGGCAAACGTGTTATAATTTTGGCGCCTGAAACCTCAAGCGGCCGCTTGCGGTGGGCAGGCGCAGTTTATGAAAGAGGGGAATCCATTGGGTCGGCGATTCCATTTGTACCTAAAGATTTTTTTGGCTATGGTAATAGATGCCATCATGATTAATGCTTCAGTGTATCTGGCCCTGTACTTGCGCTTCGACGTGCCCTACATTCCGCGCCAATATCTGCAGCCCTATCAGCACATCGCCCTGTACTTCACGGTCACGACGCTTTTGCTGCTGTGGGTAACCCGCGTGTATCACCGGATGTGGCAGTATGCCGGGTCTCGCGACGCCCAGGTGCTGATTGGGTCCATCCTGGGCAGCGTGGTGTTTCTGGATGGATACCTGCTATTGGAAAAGGCCGCGCATTACCCCCGCGGCGTCTATGTGCTGTATGTGCTATTCGCTCTGGCCCTTGTCGGAGGATGGCGGTTTCTGATCCGCTCCTACTACGATATTACATGGATCCCCAAAAGCAAGGCGGCCCCCAGGGTGCTGGTGGTCGGTGCGGGCAAGGCGGGCCAGCTGGCGGCTCAGGAATTGGGGCGCCACCCGGAGGTGGGTCTGGCCGTCGGATTTTTGGATGATGACGCTGCCAAGAGGGGGATGCAGATCGGGAATTTAAAGGTGCTGGGCACGACCGCCCAGCTGCAGCCGGTCATGCGCGAGCAGAGGGTGGACCAGGTGCTCTTTGCCATTCCGTCCGCTTCCGGGAAGATTCTGCGTCCGCTGGTGGACCAGTGCCGCGACTTGAATGTGAAGGCGCGCCTGCTGCCGGCCATCAACCAGATGATAGGCGGGCAGGTGCTGGTGAATCAGATCCGCGACATCCAGATTGAGGACTTGCTGCAGCGCGAGCCCGCCATGGTGGACCTGGCGGAAATTGCCGGGTACATCACAAACCGCACGGTGATGGTGACGGGCGCAGGCGGCACCATCGGTTCCGAACTGTGCCGGCAGGTGGCCCGCTTCCGTCCCCGGTGTCTGGTCCTCCTGGGCCTTGACGAGACATCTATTTTTGACATCGAACAGGAAATGCGGGCGGCGTTTCCGCAGATGCGGGTGGCGCCGGTAGTGGCGGACCTCCGGGACCGGCGACGGGTGCAGCAAGTGATGGAGCAGACCCGCCCCGAGGTCATCTTTCATGCCGCCGCCCACAAGCATGTGCCGCTTATGGAAATTCAGCCGCCTGAAGCTATCCGCAACAATGTGGAAGGGCTGTGGGGCTTTTTGGATATAGCCCAGAAAATGCATGTGGAACGGTTTGTGTTCATCTCCACGGACAAAGCTGTCAACCCGACAAGCGTGTACGGGACAACCAAAAGGATCGGGGAAATTCTGGGAGCCATTTACGCCCAGAAGTCCAACATGCGGTTCGTGACCGTCCGCTTCGGCAATGTTCTGGGATCGAGGGGCAGT
>JAKAAS010000127.1 GCA_021802225.1 Bacillota bacterium | reverse complement strand
AGTGGAGTTGACAGGCCCTCCGTTGGTCATGACATAGATTGCAGAAAATGCACGGAAGCTGAAGATCAGATTGATTATCACCACGAAGAACGTGCTCTCCGCCAGCAGGGGCCACGTAATCGTCCGGAACTGGGTCCATCCGTCCTGCAGGCCATCGATGGCGCCCGCTTCATAAATTTCGCGGGGTATCGTCTGCAGCCCGGCCAGATAGAGCACCATGTTATACCCAGCCATTTTCCAAGTATACATGGCGATAACATAGAGCAAGGCATAAGAGGGATTGTCCACCAGGTTTCCCGGGTGAAAACCTAAAAATCCCATCAGGTGGTCGAACAGCCCTCCTGAACTGCCCATCCAGACCCAGGCCAGGCCTGCCGAGACAAAGGACACCAGATAGGGGGCGAAACTGACACCCCGCAAAAAACTGCGAAATGGCAGGCGCCGATTTGCCAAGAGGGCCAGCGCCAGCCCAATCGCGATGCTTGGCACCACCGTGCCCACGACAAAGATCGCGGTATTGCGGATGACCAGTCCGAAGATGGGCTGTTTGAACAGATGCCGGAACTCGGCCAGCCCCGTGAAAGGTTTCACGGGGGACAGGCCGTTCCAGTGATGCATGCTGAGCCACAGGATATATGCCATCGGGTAATAAAAAAACACCGCCGTGAGAATGACTGCGGGCGCCAGAAACAGCGCAGCCCACCACCGCAGCCGGCGCTGGCCTACCATGCTCTCCCGACCTCCTCCTCAATGGCCATCTCAAACGACTGGGTCATGAGCTTGCATCCAGAGCCTGCTGGGCCTGGACCGAAGCCTGGTGCAGCGCAGCCGCCGCACTCATGCGGCCATAGAGAGTATTTTCGATGGCGTTGCCTATGTCGGCGGAGATTTGCGGGTAGGCTGGGATAGGCGGACGCGCCTTGCCCACAGCCATTTCCTTGACAAAGACGTTGATGAATGGATTCTTTTTCAAATAAGCCTGGTACTGGGCAGAATCCTGGGCGGTCTTGGACACTGGCAGATAGCCGCTGCCCGTGTCATAGCCGATCTGAAAGGCGGGGGTAGTGACATATTTGGCGAACAGAAAAGCGGCTTTGTCCTGGGCTGGCGTGGTATTAAAAATAAACAAACTCTCCCCGCCAATGTTTGTGGCCGCAATCTTGTCTTTGGGCAGCGGGAAGGCGCCATAGCTGACGGCATGCTGCTGCTGCAATGCGGCCACGTTCCACGGGCCATTGATGGTCATGGCCACTTTTCCGGACTCGAAGGCTCCGAGCTGGTAGGAATCATTGAGCGGCCCAAAGGTGGCGACGTGATCCTTCATGAGGGTATTCCAATACTCCAGGGCTTTGATTCCGGCAGGACTGTCAAACGCGACCTTGGTCTGCGAAGAATTGAGCAGGTGGCCTCCGGCTTGCCAGAGCAGGGTCTCCCAAATCCAGACCGTCCACTCCTGGTTGCCTATGGGCATTTCAAAGCCGTAGGTGCCGTTGCTTGTCAGTTTCTTGGCATCTGCCAGAAACTGGGTCCAGGTCGCGGGAGGCGTAGTAATCCCCGCCTTGGCAAACAGTTTTTTGTTGTAGTACACTCCCAGGTCATTGGCATCGAAAGGCATCGTCCACACCTTGCCCTGGTATTCGCCCGTCTTCAATAGTCCCGGAAAGATGCTGGATGCTTGGAAGTTTGTGCTCCTGAAATACTTCTGCGCTTCCACAATGGCGTCTGACGAGGCAAACTGTCCTGTGTAGGCGGGAGCAATCCACAAAAGATTCGGCGGGTCATGCGCCGCCACAGAGCTTTCCAGCTTGGGAAGCTCGGAATCTGCAGCCCCATAATTCTGCATGGAGATGTGGATGCCCGGATGGGACTTCTCGAAGGCGGCGATCTGTTTTTGCAGGTAGGCCTGGGTCTGGGGAGACTGAATGCCTTCCTCGAAGGTCAAAGATACCGGACCTGTACTGCCTTTGGCTGCAGTCTGGCTTGTGCCGCAGCCTGCTAAAACCATCGAGCCCAGAGAAGCCATGGCGATAGGCGCAAGCCAGCGCGTTCGTTGTGTCATCTTGTGTTTCCCCTCCTTAGGATTTATGATGTCGGGCCGGACTCATCGTCCGGCAGCGGGTGACCGGCTGTGACAGGGTCAGTCCGTGCCACGAAGCGGCAAGGCAGAGTGGTCAGGAGCGGAACGTCGGTGTGGCGAATCCGCTGGAGAAGAAGGTCTGCCGCCGTGACGCCAATTTCGTGGGTGGGCTGAACGATAACCGAGAGCGGAGGCCTCACAAATGATGTCCAAGGCTCCTCGTCCATCGTGATCAAGACCGTCGAAGACAAAACCTCAGGATAGTGCTCCTGCAAGGTGACGACCAGTCCCATGGCCATAAGATTGTTGCCCACCAGCACCACAGACGGGCGCACCGGCTGCTCGCTAAGCCAGCGAGCGGCATGAACTCCCCCTTCATAGCGGGAATCTCCGTAAAATACCCAGTGTCTGTGCGGGCTGGCTGCCTGTTCAAATGCCTGCCCTCTCTCCAATGTCGTCGACAGTCCCTGCTTTCCGGCAATCAGGGCAAAGCGTTCATGCCCCCGGGCTTTAAAGAAATTAATGGCCTCACGGACAGCATCCTGACTATTCGTCACCACTGAGGGAATATTCACGGCAGTGAGGCGACGATCATAGCTGACAATGGGGACGGAAATTTCTTGATAAAATTCCGCATCCTCTAGACCGGACCGCACCGGGGCAAGCAGAATCCCGTCAACTCCTTTGGCGATAAGGTTTTGGATGGCTTCGGATTCGTGGCCGACATCTTCATCGGAGTGGCTGACAATGACGGTATAATTGGCTTCGCGAGCCCGGCTCTCCACCCCTCGGAATACGTGGGCAAAAAAGGAATTGGTCAGGTCTGCTGCGACAAATCCCACGGTTTTAAGGCTATTGGTGCGCAGCCCGCGTCCCAAGGCCGAAGGCACAAAATTTAGCTCCTTCATGGCCTGCACGACGAGCACCCGCGTCTGTCCCGACACCGCACGGGTGCCATTAATCACGTGAGACACCGTCGCCGTGGACACTCCCGCCCGTTTCGCCACATCACGAATTGTCGACAATACTCTTCCTCCTAGGTAATCGTTTACACGTAAACGATTACTGTTAGAATATAAGTAATAAAGCGGACAGTCAAGAAGGTTTAGGATAAATTTTGCCATGTGCTTGCAATCGCAGTGGGGATCTCAGGTCGTAGGCCCGTGGCTGGAACCGCAAACCCTCCGGGGCATGATTAAGCCCGGCCACGAACCGGCCGGGCACTTCGTGGCGCGCCGCCATTTCCCTTACATCTTCCCCGACAGGTCCTCCAGCAGGGTCAGCGCCCTGTGGTCCCAGCTGTGACCCGTCCGCACAGCGTCCGCAGCATTGACCCGGCACTGCCGGCGCGCGGGTTCCGAATCCAGAAGCTGTGTCAGGCCCGTGGCCAGGGCGTGGGCGTCATAGGGCGTGCGCAGGCCAATCTGGTAGCGTTCGACAAACTGGGCGGCCTCCGACTGGTCCGTGACCACGACGGGGATCTGGTAAGACAGGTAGTCCATGAGCTTCAGCGGCCAGGCCAGGCGGGTATACGCCGTATCGGGCCGGGGAATGACTGCCACATCGGCCCGCTGGTACCAGGGCACCAAGTCCGGGCCCGACGCCTCGGTCAGCTGAATATAGGCAGGCAGGGTGCCCTGAGGCCACTCCTGCCGCCGCATCACCAGCGCCAGTCTGGCATTGGGCCATGTCTGGTGCACAATCCGCATCGCGTCGATCAGCACGGCCACCCCGTCATACGCCCCTCCCGCACCCACGTACAGGATCCAGGGGTTCTGTCCTCTCTCCACCGCATCGGGCCGGGAAATATAGTGGGCCCCGGGCGGCAGCAGCCGCACCTCCTTGCGGGGCAGCAATTCTCCGAGTCCCATGGTAGGCACGTACAAAATGTCGGCGCAGCCCGCATAAGCCCGCAGGGTGACCTCGTAGAGCACTTTCAGGGCATGTCCTCTGGGGCCCTTGGTGGGATACAGGTCAGGGAACTTCTGGTAATAATCCCGCACAAAAATGGCCAGGGGCAGCCCCGCGCGCTTTACCCTCCACAAAAACCGCAGGTCAGTCCACGTGGCCGTAGAACTGGCGCTCTCTAGGTAGACCGCGTCCACTTGCTTTAGCAGCCCGCGCTTCCATGCTTCTCGCAGCACGGGCCGCCTCTGGCGGCGCGTCCCGGTAATCAGGGTCACCGTCGCATGTCGGGCCAAGGCCTCCGCCATCCGGTACGTCCGGACTTTCGGGGCCCTGTCGAGCGAGTCAATCGGGTACTGCCCCAAAACCAGAATGTGTTTCACCGTCATCCTTCTGGGTGCGGCTGGAAATTTTTGAGCCACTCCTCCGCGATGCGCTGCCATGTGTAGTGGTCCTGCACAAAGTTCCGGCCCGCCTGTCCCATAGCCGCCCACAACACATCATCCATGTCGGCCATCTGGACAACGGCCGCGGCCAGCCCTGCGCCATCTTCAGGCTCCACCACCGTCCCGCCTCCCGCGGTTAGAATCAGCTCAGCCATCTCACCCTCGCCCACATAAATCACCGGCACCTGCGCCGACCAGGCCGGGAAGACCTTGGACGGCCGGGCTCCTTTAAATAAGGGGTGCTTGCGCAGCGGTACCACCACACCCCTGGCGATTCCAAAATACTCGGGCATGTTCTCGACGGGCTGCAGTGCGTCGAACCACACGTTATCCAGCCCGGCTTCACGGACCTGGCGCGTGAGTTCTGCCTTCACCGGTCCTTCCCCCACCAGGAGAAAGGCGATATCCGTGCGGTCTTTGAGGCGTTTGGCCGCCTCTACGACAACCTCCAGCCCCTGGGCATATCCCATCGTGCCGGGGTAGAGAAAAACCTTCTTGTGGTGCGCGCCTAAGCGGTTGAGCAGAGCTTCACCGGGGGCGACCCGGGGAAATTTGGCCAGGTCCACGCCATTGGGGAAAAACAGCACCTTCTCCGGAGCAATCCGGCCGGTATCCCTCACGGCTTGCTGAATCCCCTCGGTCACCGTGGACACAAAGCCAGCGTGGGCGTACAGCGACAATTCCAAATTCTTAGTGAGCCCCACCAGGAGGGGATTCGTCACCAAACCCAATGCCACCGCAGATTCTGGCCAGAGGTCGGACACTGACAGAATATAAGGCACATGAAACAAACGGGAGTATAATCTTCCGGTGATCCCCAAAAACAGGGGGGGCGACTCAATTAAGAGGTAATCGGGACGCGGCAGCCTGCGCAGTCCCGAAAAACTTGTCACCACGAAGGAAAAATAGTTCAGCAGGCGCCACCAAAACCGCCGGTTGGGCGGGACACGCCAGATCCATGTGCGGATTACGGGAATGCCGCGGACAACCTCCGCCACCTGCATTCCCCGCCCCTGGCGGGACGACGCGCCCAAATGGTGGGACATTGCGGCGACGACCGAGACCTGGTGGCCCTTGCGTGTGAGTTCTTGAGCCATGGCTTCCAATCTGAGTGAGGCGGCGCCGGGCTCAGGCGGGTAGTACTGCGTTAAGAACACAAAGTGCAATGCGCGCTCTGCCAAAACGATATCTCCCCCGCCCTCTAATTTGCTCTGTCCATCATACCTGATCAGAACCTATTCTCCCATTAAAGCATGCCCGCCTGAAAATTCCATGAGAACGCAAAACACCCAACAACTGGGTACTGCCCTGCTGTTGGGTATTTCGCGCCGGCAAGAAACTGGCTGGGCGCCGTCGGTGACTGGGTGCGCGGGTTCTTTTCTGTTAGATTACTTGGTCAGAAGATATCCCACATAATCCAGCAGTTCCTGAGCGCAGTGGTCACAGTAGTCCATATCCTCGACCAAGCGGCGCTTGACCTCCATCACCCGGTTTTTCTGCTGGTCGTTCAGCACCTTGGTGGAGGTCGTCACCTTCACCAGGTTGGCCACGTCGGCAAACAATTTCTTCTCGATCGCCTCTTTCATCTTGGGATGGGAATCCCAGCTCAGAGACTGGCCCCGCCGGGCCATAGCTCCAGACTTGTTGACCATTTCCTGGCGGAAGGCGGTCGCCGCCGCGTCGCTG
>JAKAAS010000126.1 GCA_021802225.1 Bacillota bacterium | reverse complement strand
CTGACAAAATCAGCCCCTGATTGATACGTGGCCTCCTGCAAGACGGTATACTGAGAGTAATAAACTGGTAGGAGTGACCCGTGAATGGCACGCAGCACAACGAATAACGGCGCGAATATTGGATTTGAAGAGAAATTGTGGCTGGCGGCCGACAAGCTGCGCAATAACATGGACGCCGCCGAGTACAAACATGTGGTGTTGGGGCTCATCTTCCTGAAATATATTTCGGATGCCTTTGAGGAACGCCACGCGGAATTACTCACCAAAGTGGACGAGGGCTATGATCCAGAAGACTCGGATGAGTATCAAGCCGACAATATCTTTTGGGTACCCGTCGAGGCGCGCTGGACGTCGTTACAAGCGCAAGCGAAACAGCCCACCATTGGCAAATTGATTGATGACGCGATGATTGCCATTGAAAAGGCGAACCCGAAACTCAAAGGCGTGTTGCCCAAGGACTTTAACCGGGTGGGGTTGGATAAGCAGCGGTTAGGAGAGCTCATTGACCTGGTCGGGACCATTGGCATGGGGGACAAGGAGAGCCGTAGCCAAGATATCTTGGGTCGCGTGTATGAATACTTCTTGGGCAAGTTCGCCTTAGCTGAAGGGAAGAATGCCGGGCAGTTCTATACGCCCCGTTCCATTGTCAAAGTGCTGGTGGCGATGCTTGCGCCCTATCACGGCCGCGTGTTCGATCCCTGTTGTGGGTCGGGCGGAATGTTTGTGCAAAGCGAGCGGTTTGTCACCGAACATCAAGGTCGGCTCGGAGACATTGCTATCTACGGGCAAGAGTCGAACTTTACCACGTGGCGTCTGGCCCAAATGAACCTTGCCATTCGCGGGATTGATGCGAATCTCGGCTCCGAGAATGCCGATAGCTTTCATCACGACTTGCATCCCAGCCTGAAAGCGGATTATGTGCTGGCGAATCCTCCCTTTAACGATAGTGATTGGGGCGGGGACCGTCTCCGCGAGGACGTCCGCTGGAAGTATGGTACACCTCCTATGAGCAATGCGAACTTTGCCTGGGTCCAACTCTTTATTCATCATCTCGCGCCAACCGGCACGGCAGGGTTTGTGCTTGCCAACGGTTCATTATCTAGCAATCAATCTGGCGAGGGCGACATTCGCCAGAATATCGTGGACGCGGATTTAGTCGACTGTATTGTCTCAATGCCAGGCCAACTTTTCTACAACACACAAATTCCTGTGAGCCTATGGTTTCTCGCGCGTGATAAACGGAATCACCGCCTTCGGGATCGACGGGGAGAAACCCTCTTCATTGATGCTCGTAAAATCGGACATATGGAGGATCGCACGCATCGGGACTTGTCAGAGGAAGACATTGCGCAGATTGCGGGAACTTACCATGCGTGGCGAGGTGACCCAGAGGCGGTTGTCTATGCAGACGTGCCAGGATTCTGTAAAGCAGTGCCCACTGCAGAGATTTCGCAACATGGCTATATTCTGACGCCAGGACGGTATGTCGGGGCGGAGGATGTTGAAGAGGATGGGGAGCCGTTTGAGGAAAAGGTCGAACGGCTACTGGCTCAACTAAGAAAGCAACAATATGAGGCACGGCGATTGGATTCAATGATTACGTCAAGGTTGGAGGATTTGGGATATGGTCAGTGAGGGATCAGATTTCGAATTTGTCCAACTAGGGTCTGTTTGCGCCAAAATAGGTAGCGGAGCAACACCTAGGGGAGGCAACCATGTTTATTTTAAGGATGGCCCTTGTGCGCTTATCCGTAGTCAGAACGTTTATAATGGAGGTTTTCACTGCGAGGGCTTAGTATTCATTGACAAGTCCCACGCCCACCAACTAAGAAATGTCGAGGTTATGCGAGGCGATATACTGCTAAATATTACCGGTGACTCGGTCGCCCGTTGTTGCCAAGTGGACCCGAAAATTCTACCAGCCCGTGTAAATCAACATGTCGCAATTATCCGGCCTGAGTCTAACAAATTAGATCCAAAATTTTTACGGTATTATCTTATCAGTCCAGACGTTCAGGCTAAGCTGTTGTTATTGGCGGGATCCGGCGCGACACGGCCGGCTCTCACAAAAGCAATGATTGAATCCTTAATCGTTCAAGCACCTAAAGATGTCGCCGAACAACGCGCCATTGCCTCTATTCTCGGCGCCCTTGATGACAAAATCGAACTGAATCGGCAGATGAACCATACCTTAGAAAAGATGGCTCAAGCGTTGTTTCAGTCGTGGTTTGTCGACTTTGATCCCGTCTGGGCCAAAAAGGAAGGCCGTCAGCCCTTCGGCATGGATGCGGATACCGCCGCCTTATTTCCGGATGATTTTGAGGAGAGTGAGTTGGGATTGATTCCGGCGGGGTGGTCTGTCCAAAATGTGAGCGATGTCTGTCGTTTTGAATACGGTAAGTCCCTTAAGGCAGAGCTCCGCCGTTGCGGGGAAATTCCGGTATATGGTTCAAATGGTCAGATCGGTCTACACAACCAAGCACTTGTCAAGGGGCCTGGTATAATTGTCGGTAGAAAGGGCAATCCGGGAACTGTCACGTGGTCTTCGAGTGATTTCTTCCCTATTGACACTACTTTCTATGTTGAGCCAACCCTCCCAGTAAAATCAATGCACTTTATATTTTACTGGCTAAGAACCTTCGCTTTTTCGAGTCTTAATTCGGACTCCGCCATACCCGGATTGAACCGAAACATGGCCTACATGGAAAAGGGTGTTGTACCAAATGTGGAAGCAATTCAAGTATTCGACAGGACTGTTCGTCCATTAAAAGAATTAATGGAGATAAACGCTCGGCAACATCGAACATTAGAAAGTATAAGGGATGCTCTTTTACCAAAACTCCTTTCGGGTGAGCTACGGGTGCCGGTGGATGCCGAAAACGTTGACGCCCAGGAGGTAACGCTCCATGACGCCTAATCTCGGACGGTTAGAGACGGTCGCTCTGCGGGATATTTGGCCACACGAAGCCGGAGACTTTACCCCGTGGCTCGCTCAGGACCTCAATTTTGCCCTTCTTGGAGATACCCTGGGATTAGAGTTGGTCTTAGAAGCCCAAGAACAAGCAGTGGGTCCCTTTAAGGCCGATATTTTGGCTAAAGATGTCAGTACGGACCATTGGGTGTTGATTGAAAACCAACTCGAACGCACGGACCATGCCCACTTGGGACAGGTGCTCACCTATGCGGCAGGCCTGGATGCCGTCACTATTGTGTGGGTAGCGGAACACTTTACGGAAGAGCATCGGGCCGCGCTGGACTGGTTGAATAAGATTACGGAAGAACAGTTTCAGTTTTTTGGTCTGGAAGTGGAATTGTGGCGCATTGGCACTTCGGAGCCGGCTCCCAAGTTTAATCTCGTCTCCCGTCCGAACGACTGGTCCCGTACAGTGACCGCAGCCGCCCGGCAAATTCCGTTTGACAATTTGACCGAAACCCAGGCGTTGCAACTGGCCTATTGGACAGCCTTTCGGGACGACTTGCTGGCGCATTCTAAGATTATCAAGCCCCAAAAACCCTATCCGCAACACTGGGCCGACTATCATATCGGTCATAGCGACTTCAACCTGAGTGCGAACATCGATACCCGCAAGAACGTTATGCGCGTGCTGTTGAATATCAAAGGCGCCCACGCGAAAGCCGACTTTCAACAACTGCACCAGGACGAGCCAGCGATTGCCGCGGCAATTCACGAACCCCTGGAATGGCGGGAATTGCCGAATCGTAAATCCTGTCAGATTATGGTGAGTCGGGCGGCCGATCCGACGCAACGCGGGGACTGGCCCGCTCAGCATGCTTGGCTGCGGAAGCAACTGGAACCATTTTACCGCACCTTTCACCAGCGGGTGCGGCAAGTGGCGGCGTCGGCGCCTGTCGGACCCGATGAGGACGAGGAGGCTTAACCCGTGGCGCTGTATGAGAGCGACTTAGAGGAAGCAGTGATCGAACAGTTGCAGCGGTTGGGCTATATCTGGCACTATGGGCCGGATATCGCTCCGGAACAACCGGGGGCCGAGCGCACGTCCTACTCGGAGGTGGTCTTGCACCAGCGTCTCGTCGGGACGCTCCGGCAGTTGAACCCCGCATTGTCTGAGGATAACCTGCAGGATGTGCTGCGCCGGGTCCTGTATCCCGACAATCCGGGACTGGTGGCCAGCAATCAATCCTTTCATACCTTCCTCATCGAGGGAGTGCCCGTGGAGTATCTGGCCCCGGATGGTCATATTACCACCGACTTTGCCCGACTCGTGGATTGGGACGATCCGTGGGCCAACGATTGGCTCGTCGTCAACCAGTTCACCATCGCGGAGACGGGCAAGCCGACCCGGCGCCCAGACTTGGTCCTCTTCCTCAACGGCCTGCCCATTGCAGTCTTTGAACTGAAAAATCCGGCGGACCCGCAAGCCACGACAGAGGAAGCCTTCCAGCAACTGCAGACCTACAAAGCCGAATACCCCACGCTCTTTACTTATAACGAACTCCTGGTGGCCTCCGATGGCCTTGTGGCCCGGTTTGGTTCGCTTACGGCGCATATTGAATGGTTCCTGCCGTGGAAAACCCTTGAGGGAGAGACTCTCGCCCCTGCGACGATGCCGGAGTATGTGGTGATGTTGGAGGGCCTCTTCCCTCCGGCCACTCTCTTAGACTATCTCCGTGGATACATTGTCTTTGAAAATGATCAGGGAGATGTAGCGAAGAAACTGGCCGGTTACCACCAATATCACGCCGTCAAGAGCGCCGTGGCGGCCACCGTCCGGGCCGTCAGTCCCGAAGGCGACCGGCGTATCGGGGTGGTGTGGCATACGCAAGGGTCGGGCAAAAGCCTCACCATGGCGTTTTATGCGGGGCAGATTATCCAGCATCCGGCCTTGGCCAATCCGACCCTCGTAGTTATTACGGACCGCAACGATTTGGATGATCAATTATTTGGAGTATTTGCCCGCTGTCAGGCCCTCTTCCGGCAAACCCCGGTGCAAGCGGAGAACCGCCGCCATTTGCGGGCGTTACTCCGCGTCGCGTCGGGGGGCATCATCTTCACCACCCTGCAAAAATTCTTGCCGGAAGGGTCCGAAGAGCGCCATCCTCTCCTGTCCGACCGTCATAATATTGTCGTGATGGCCGATGAAGCACACCGCAGCCAGTATGACTTCCAAGATGGGCTGGCGCATTTCATGCGGCAAGCCTTGCCTGCGGCGTCGTTCATTGGATTTACCGGAACACCGGTGGACCTAACGGACCGCAGCACCCGCAGTGTGTTTGGGGAGTACCTGAGCATTTACGATATGCAGCAAGCTGTGGAGGACCACGCCACGGTGCCCATTTACTATGAGGCGCGTCTCGCGAAACTAGAGCTCCTCGATTCGGAACGGCCTCACTTGGATGACGACTTTGAGGAAGTGACCGAAGGCGAGGAGGTCGAAAACAAGGAGCGACTGAAGACCAAATGGGCGGCCTTAGAAGCGCTGGTGGGGACGGAAAAGCGCACCCAACAGATCGCCCGCGACATCGTGCGACATTTTTCCGAACGGCAGGCCGTCATGCCCGGCAAGGGCATGATTGTCACCATGAGCCGCCGCATTGCGGTGGGCCTCTATGACGCCTTGGGCCAGTTGCGTCCCGACTGGGTGAGCGGGGATGATCAGACGGGACAGCTCAAGGTAGTCATGACGGGCAGTGCCAAAGACCCCCAGGGGTGGCAGCAGCATATTCGGTCCAAGGCCGCCCGGCGAGCCATTGAGAAACGGTTCAAAGACCCGGAAGACCCGTTGCAATTGGTCATCGTGCGGGATATGTGGCTGACGGGTTTTGATGTGCCGCCGCTGCACACCATGTACATCGACAAACCGATGAAAGGCCACTCCCTCATGCAAGCCATTGCACGAGTCAACCGCGTGTTTCGGGATAAGCCCGGCGGGTTGGTGGTGGATTATCTGGGCTTAGCGCATGAACTGCAGAAGGCGTTAGCCACCTACGTGCAGAACGGCGGTAAAGGGCCCACCGCCATCAACCAGGAGGCCGCCTTGGCGGTCATGAACGAGAAGCTGGAAATTCTCCGGGACTTGTTCTATGGCTTTGATGCCAGCCTTTTTTACACGGGCACTCCAGCCGTGCGCATCGCCATTCTGC
>JAKAAS010000125.1 GCA_021802225.1 Bacillota bacterium | reverse complement strand
GACTTGAAGTCAATACAGTGATGGGTAGCTTTTGCAACCGAATTTGCCGTGCAAGAGAAATGGAAAATGCCGAGGAATCCACGGCAATAACATCCCCGGCATTAATTAGCGACAGGGCGGTCACACTTAAAGATCTATCTTCGGAGGACTGCGGAAGAACGGTAGGATGACTCCTATCAAGAATGGTTGCCCCGCCGTAAGTTCGAAGCAAAAAACCCAATTCTTCCAGCACTTTGAGTTCGCGACGAATGGCTTGCGTACTGACGCCCAACGTGTGACTGATTTCACCCACTGAGAGATGACCGGCAGACGTCAGCAGACTTACAATACTCTCGCCCCGGGGCGAGATCTGCGATTTAGTCATTGTGATTAAACCACCTAAAAAAATCATCATAGATGTGATAAAAAAAATCACTGATTGTGAAAAATATGTTAATAAATTGAACAATAAGTGTCAATAGGATCGGATCAATCGATGAAAATTATTGATCACTAAGATCACCCCATCCATAATTAGCATTGTCAGTATAGATTGACTTGGATGCTATTCTTTTTGAATTCGGAAAAGTATCTTAATTTTCAGTGGAGGAGGCAATGTTATGCGAAAGGTCAAAGGGCTGCGCCAACTTATGGCCATATTGGCTGTCATCGGGTTGGCGGGCTGTGGTACAGCTTCTAATTCCTCTGCCGCCACTTCAGCGCATGGGTCATATTCGATCGCATTTGTGCCGAAATTAATTGGCATCCCTTACTTTACCGCCATGAATCAGGGCGGCAAAGCGGCAGCTAAACGTTTTGGCTTCAAGTGGATTTATGAGGGGCCTACGACCGCTTCGGTGTCGGGGCAAGCCGAATACGTCAGAAGTTTAATCCAGCAACACGTCAATGCGATTGGGGTATCGGCTAACAGTCCTACGGCTCTCAATCCTCTCATTCAGGAAGCGACCCAAAAGAAAATCGTATTCTATGCTTCGGACTCTAATGTTTCCAGTCCCGACAGTCAGCTGTGGGTGGAACAGGCCAGAAGCCAGGCTCTTGGCTATAAAGTTGTCGATATCGCGGCTCAAGAGATGCATGATTCCGGTCAATTGGCTATTATTTCAGCGGGTCCGACGGCGACCAATCTAAACGACTGGATTCATTATATGAAACAACGCCTGGCCAAAAAATATCCCAAAATTCAACTTCTTCCCATTCAATACGCCGGGGAAAGCATTTCCGGAGCGGAGCAAATTGCCAGCCGCATGATTGCCGCGTATCCCCATCTCAAGGGATTTATTGGAGTTGCTACGACCATTCCTCCCGGCGAAGCCCAAGCGGTACAAAATGCCGGCAAAAAAGGAAAAATAGTCGTGACCGGTATCAGTGACCCAAATACAGTTCGACCTTATATCCAGAGTGGCGTGATAAAAAAAGTGGTGTTGTGGAATCCCGTCAAGCTGGGCTATTTGACAGGGTGGGGCGTTCTGCAGGTGCTTGAGCATCATCCTTTTCACAAAATCAATAATGTGCCGGGGTTAGGAAAAGTCGAATATTTCCCTGCGCGCCACATGTTGCTTTTGGGACCGCCTTTAGTGATCGATAAAGCTAATGTGAGCCTGAATTTCTAAACCGGGAGATCGAGGAGAGTAAAAAATATGGATCAAGTACGTCTGGATAACATTTCCAAGCGTTTCGGAATTATTCAAGCCCTCCGGAATGTCACGCTCAGCTTCCCTCGCGGTAAAGTTACGGCTTTGGTCGGTGAAAATGGTGCTGGCAAATCCACCCTCATGAAGATCTTGATGGGGGTGGTTCACCCTGATTCCGGTAACATTTTCGTTGATAACAAAGCGCTCAAGATTAGCAATCCCATAATTGCCCGGAGGTTAGGGTTTTCCGCCGTCTTTCAGGAGCCCTTGGTCTTCTCTCACTTGTCGGTGCTGGAGAATTTGTACATGGGTCAACTCGAACGCACGCGTTTAGGAAACATTGATGTATCCTCAATGAGGCAAAAAGCCCGGACAATTTTGGAAAAGCTGGCCCTGAGCGAGTCGATTTTGGATTCTGATATGGGATCCTTGGGAATTGGATATCAACAATTAATCTTGATCGCTCAAGCGTTACTGTACCAATCCCAACTGATTATCTTCGACGAGCCGACCGCCATATTATCCGCTCAGGAAACAGATCATCTATTTCACATCATTCACGATCTGAAAGAGTCCGGACACATTATTTTGTATGTCTCTCACCGATTGGATGAACTTTTGGAAATTGCCGACCATGTAGCCGTTCTTACTGACGGTCGAGTTGTCGCCAGTTACCAAGATGGCGAGTGGAGTGCCGAAGACTTAATTCAGAAAATGTCGGGTCACCGGATCTATTCATCGATTAATAAACCCGACACTCCACCGGAATCGTTGCGAGTGGTGCTAGACGTCGAAAATTTAACGACATCACCATATTTTCAACCCGTTTCGTTTTCGGTCAAATGTTCCGAAATCGTTGGCTTTTATGGACAAGTCGGTTCCGGACGGTCGGAATTAATGCAGGCGGTTTTTGGCCTCCGCCGATATCGAAGCGGGAAGATTCGGTTGGAGGAAGAAGATTTTGCCCCAAAGAGTTCCCGGGAAGCTATGTCACGCGGGATCGCTTATCTTCCCGAAGATCGGCGACAACAAGGGCTATTTCCGTCCCAAACTTTGATCGCCAATATGATGGCGGGAGGGTTAAATCCTTTTCGGCAATTTTTAGGATTTCTGGACGTGTCGGCTATTCATAGAAAGACGCAAGACATGGTCGAGCAATTGGCAATCAAAACCCCAGGATTAACGATGCCTGTGTCCGCGCTTTCGGGCGGTGGCCAACAAAAAGTTTTGTTTGCTCGCTGGCTTGCGCGCACGGAAGTGAAGGTCATGATTTTTGATGAGCCAACCCGAGGTATCGATATTGCCACCAAAGAAGAAATCCATGGTCTGATTCGTGAATTGGCTCAAAAAGGTCTGGCTATTATCGTAATTTCTTCTGATCTACCAGAAGTGTTAACTCTTAGTCACCGAATCTATGTCATGCGTAATGGGCTCATTGCAGGTCATTTTATCAATCAAGGAAATCTGCAAGAAGAGATTTTGAAGGCTTCTATTGGGCTTTCTATGCCGACTCCAGAAATCGAGGTGAAGGCATAATGGCGACCGTCACATCAAAAATAGAAAAAACACGAAAATCTAAGCATTTCCATTTCACCTATGAAATCCGGTTGGCTGCGATAATTTGTCTGGTTGTTGCAATGGCTTCTCTTGGCACCCAGGGGGGGTTTTGGACAGAAGCAAATCTAAGTAGCATACTTGTGGATTCGGCAATGGTGGTGGTTCCGGCAATAGGAATGACCTTTGTCATTATTGCCGGAGGCATTGATGTGTCCGTCGGGGCCATTTTGGGATTATCGGTCACTATTGTCGGCCTGATATACAATTTGGGCTTTCCCATATGGATGGCTACGGTGTGTGGCCTTGTTTCAGGTCTTATTATGGGAGCGATTAATGGCACCGTCATTACTTTCCTTAAAATTTCACCCATTATTACCACGTTGGGGTTTTTGAGTATCTGGAGTGCAGCGATTTACTTGTTTCTCGGAGGCAATTGGATTACCAACATTCCTCCAAGCTTTTCGCAATTTTTTATCGCGGATCATTGGTGGGGTGTCCCTTTAGCCATGTGGATTGCTCTAGTATTGGTGGGATTCTTCACTTGGATGGCAGTGAAACGTCCATGGGGCAGATACGTGTATGCCATTGGTAGTAATCTGGATGCAGCCAAGGTCGTGGGGATTCCTGTAACCTTTACGATTATCGGGGCTTATGCGCTATTGGGCGTGCTGTCAAGCGTTGCGGGACTGATTCATTTGGGGCTCAGTCCCTTAGTCCAAGCCACGACAGGGTCGGGGTTTGAACTGTCCGTGATTGCGGCCGTGGTAGTCGGGGGAACAGACATTACGGGGGGACGGGGCACAGTATATGGAACCTTGTTGGGCGCCATTTTGGTTGAAATTATCAGCGATACCGTGATTTTGTTTCATATCCAGGCATTTTGGCAAGGTGTGGCTATGGGACTGATAATCTTGATTGCTGTCGTTTCGGGCACGATTTATCGGCAAAAGGAGATCTTAGGTCAAAAGGAGTCAACGGTGTACAGGAAGACGGTGTTAAAGGGGGGCAGCAAAGATGACTATTTCGGGCATTCTGAAGGGTAAAGAATGGTTGCTCATGATCTTTTTGATTATCGTGGTGTTTTCGGCTATGATCGCACCTTCTTCGTTATCCTTCCAAGGAATCTCTGCCATGAGTGTTTATGGCGTAGAGATTGGAATTGTGGCTTTTGGGGAAATGCTGGTCATCATGTCGGGTGGAGGCGGAATTGATCTTTCGGTGGGATCGATGTTTGCCTTATCCCAGGTGATTTTGGGGATAGTGGTGGCTCATGGCTTTCCCCTCGCATTAGCTGTCTTTGTTTCGTTGCTTTCCGGCGCATTGATGGGATTCCTTAACGGCGTAGTGATAACCAAACTGCGCATTCCCGCCATTATCGTAACACTAGCAACTATGTATGCGTATGCAGGAATTGCTCTGGTTCTCACCAAGGGCATCGATATTTCTCCATTTCCGGCGTCATTCAACTTCATTGGACAAGGGATGATACTGGATATTCCTTTCCAACTTATCGCCATTTATGTTCCCGTCGCATTGCTGCTTTATATCTTTTTACAGAGAACCGACTACGGGTGGAATCTCAAGTTGGTAGGCTCGAATGCCTTGGCTGCCCAGTATAGTGGGATTTCCTTGAATAAGGTTCGCTTAGTCGCCTATGTCGGTGCGGGGCTACTCTCTGCCATAGCCGGCATTATCGACGCATCCCGTCTTGTCACCGCTCGTCCCGACGCCGGAAGTACGGCGAACCTGGCGGCCATTACCATTGCGGTTTTGGGTGGAACCAAACTACAAGGCGGGGAGGGGAGCATAGGCGGAACAATTCTGGCAACCTTAGCCATTACCTGGTTGGGCTATGCTTTTGGCCTGGCCAACATCAACGCCGTCTATGAGGAAGGTGCGGTGGGAATAGTCCTGTTGCTGACTATTGCCGCTCAAGAGCAGCCTATTTTGTCGAAAGTATTTGAATATATTCACTCCGGAGATTCGTCCCATGCTTAATAGCGATCGTAAAATGATTTCAAGAGAGTCGGACAGCACCGGATCATGGCCCCTGATTGTTATTGGTTCGGTCTATGTCGAGCGTCGGTGGATATTGATGGACCTCGCAAATGAACGTCTGGGTCGCTCGTTGGAAGATACCATAGGAGGCATTGGAGCGGCAGTCGCCGCGAATTGCCGTGTGCGTAACAAGAATCATGTCCGACTGATTGCTGCTCTCGGCCGTGATGCGCTGGCGGGAAAGGTACAGCAGTGGTGCCAGCGACTGGCGATTGATCTGTTTGCCGGTGTGGTTGCTGCACCAACGGGACAACGTTGTTTAATTAAAGTAGCCGACCAATGGGAGATGATCGTGGCGGAGCCGGGTGCCAATCCCTTGTTGTCCTCTCTGAGTGTTGAGACAATGTTGCAAGAGCATCAAGGAACCATTTTTGTCAGCATGGACGTTGGTGGGCATCTCGTGGAACAAGTACTGAAGGATCGGCTAAAGAGGAGAATTTATGTGTCGGGTGGCCGTCACCGCCTTTCTGATTACCATTTGTTGTCGCGTGCGCATTTGGTATTGCTGAACCGGGAGCAACTGGGACAATTATGGGGGAAGCCGGTCATTCACCAAAAGGACGCGGAATCTGCCATTAAAGCTCTAAGTCATTTGGGAATTTCGCGGATGGGTATTTATTTGGGGCCGACAGATGCCGTAGTTTGTGAAAAGAACCAGATCGATTGGATATCACAAGATCACTCGCCAGGGAAATGGGAACCGGTTCCCTTACCCTTTTTTGAACTGTTTGTCGGTGCAGTCATTTCGGCTCTGGAGTACGGATTCGATCTAATCGATGCGATGCAAATAGGTATGGAACTTCAAATTCAAGAGTCCGGGATGCACTCGTCCTCGGACGAAGCCCGTCTTTTTCACCTAACTTCTTTAGACTGATCTAACCGGTTTCTCTTGGAACCA
>JAKAAS010000124.1 GCA_021802225.1 Bacillota bacterium | reverse complement strand
CAGGCGAACGGTCTAATATGGATTGCGCAGGCAGCCGCCCGTGCGGTGCAGGCCATCACAGCAGAATAACCCCATGCCGTCAGGCGGGGAGTGTCAGAAAGGGAGGAAAATTATGACGGGCCACGAGAAAATCAGCATTTTGGGTTCCATAGAGCCAGGATACGAGACGGTATTGACCAAAGAGGCCTGCGACTTTCTAGCGGAGCTGCACACGCGCTTTGAGCCTCAGAGGCGTGAACTTCTCGTTCGGAGACAGGCTGTGCAGGAGCAAATC
Source organism: Bacillota bacterium (assembly GCA_021802225.1). Next base: position 5,883 of record JAKAAS010000124.1, on the reverse strand, counting down.
AGCCAGGGATACGTGCCGGGTTTTCCAGAAGATCCGCGCCATATCCGTGGTGGGGACTGGACCATCGGGCCGGTGCCGAGAGACTTGCTGGACCGGCGCGTGGAGATTACTGGCCCAGTGGACCGAAAAATGGTGATCAATGCGTTAAACTCCGGGGCTAAGGTGTTCATGGCGGACTTCGAGGATGCCAATTCCCCCACATGGGGCAATGTCATCGAAGGGCAAATCAATCTGACCCGGGCTATCGGCCGCCGCATTGACTATGTGGCGGACAATGGCAAGACCTACCGCCTCAATGACCAGGTGGCGACACTGGTGGTGCGGCCCCGGGGGTGGCATCTGGTGGAAAAGCACCTGACGCTCGGAGGCGAGCCGCTCTCTGGCAGTCTGGTGGACTACGGGCTGTTTGTCTTCCACAATGCCAGTACTTTGCTGAGCCAAGGCAGCGGTCCCTATTTTTACCTGCCAAAACTCGAAGGGGCCGCCGAAGCGCGGCTATGGAATGAAGTTTTTGACTTTACGGAACAACGTCTGGGGATCACCCGGGGAACCATTAAGGCCACCGTCCTCATTGAAACCATTTTGGGAGCCCTGGAAATGGAAGAAATTCTCTATGAACTGCGCGAGCATGCTGCCGGGCTGAATGCCGGACGGTGGGACTACATCTTCAGCATCATCAAGAAGTTTCGCGACCGGCCAGACAGTGTGTTGCCAGACCGGGCGGACGTCAGCATGACGGTCCCCTTCATGCGCGCCTATACCAAGCGGCTGATTCAGGTCTGCCACGGGCATGGTGCGCATGCGATGGGCGGCATGGCGGCCTTTATCCCGAGCCGCCGGGATCCCGAGGTCAACCGGACAGCGCTGGCTAAAGTCCGTGAGGACAAGAACCGGGAGGCTCAGGATGGATTTGACGGGACATGGGTGGCGCACCCCGACCTGGTGCCCGTCGCTATGGAGGCGTTTGACCGGGTTTTGCAGGACCGTCCCAACCAGACAGAGGTGCACCCTCAAGGTTCGGTGGGTGCAGCAGAACTGGTGAATTTTGACGTGCCGGGCGGGCGCATCACGGAAGCCGGGGTCCGCAACAATATCAGTGTCGCTATCCAGTACCTGGAATCGTGGCTGCGGGGAATGGGCGCCGTGGCCATTTTCAATCTGATGGAGGATGCGGCCACCGCGGAGATTGCCCGGGCCCAGATCTGGCAGTGGATTCGGCAGAAGAGCCAGCTGGATGACGGCCGGACAGTCACTGCGGCGATGGTGCGGCAGTGGGAGCAGGAGGAGCTCTTGAAAATCCGCCAGGAACGGGGGGACGAAGTGTTTCAGGAGGGACAGTTCGGAAAAGCGGTGCAGGTCTTCGAAGAAGTCGCCTTAAGTGAAACGTTTCCGGACTTTCTCACCCTGCAGGCATATCAGCTCTTGAGCTAAGCCAATTTTGGGGGATCAGCAAAGGACTCCGGACAGAAGTCCGGAGTCCTTTGCTGATCCCAAGCCTGGCCGCACGGCTACGTCATCTCAGCGTGCTGGGCTAGAGAGGATTTCTGCAGCATCTCCGCATAATATCCGCCTCTGGTGATGAGCTGTTCGTGGGTGCCGGATTCCACCACCCGGCCCTTGTCGAGCACATAGATGCAGTCCGAAAAGCGGATCGTCGACAAGCGGTGGGCAATGACGATGGTGGTCCTGTTTTTTGCGACTTCCATCAGGCCCCTTTGGACAGCGATCTCGCTGACGGCATCCAGATTGGCGGTGGCTTCATCCAGCACCAGAATTTTCGGGTCCAGCACAATGGTGCGCGCGAAAGCCAAAAGCTGGCGCTGTCCCGCCGAGAGATTGGCGCCGTGGGGAGTGAGCCATGTCTGGTATCCCTGGGGCAAGCGGCGGATAAAGTCGTCGGCGCCTGTGATGCGGCCAGCTTCTTCCACTTGCGTGTCGGAAATCTCGGAGCGAAACAGCCGGATATTGTCGGCAATGGAGCCAGAATATAAATTGACTTCCTGCTGCACGACCGCGACCCACCGGTGGAGGTCTTCTTGGCGCATGTCGCGGATGTCGACATGGTCAATGCGGATAGCCCCGCTAGTGACGTCGTAGAAGCGGGCCAGCAGACTGATGAGCGTGCTCTTGCCCGCCCCTGTCTCCCCGGCAATGCCAATAAACTGGCCGGGGGCAATGGTGATGTTAATGTCGCGGAGAATGGGACGCGCCGGATCGTAGGCAAATCCGACATGGTCGAACTCAATCCGGCCTGTCACGGTGTCCGGAGAGAGAGGGGCGGGCGGATCAAGGAGCAGCGGCGGGGTGGCTAGCACCGCGCTGACCCGTTCTGCCGAAATCATCGAGGACTGCAGGGTGTTCCAATTCTGCGTCAGCGAGTTGATTGGCTCGAAAAATTGTTGGATATAGGAAATAAAAGCATACAGCACGCCAATTTTAATGGAATGGTGAAATACCGCCATACCCCCGGCCCACGCCATGAATGCCACGGCCAAGTTGCCGAGCAGGTCAAAACTGCGGTTGAAGAAGACATCCCAGCGAAACTCATTGACGTTCGCGTCTTGGTAGGGGACATTGAGATGGTTGAATGCTCCGAGCTGCTTTTTTTCCTGGTGGAATACCTGAATGATGCGCATTCCCGTGAGATTTTCCGCGATGAAGCCGATAAGGCGCGATTGCCGTGAACGCGTCGTGCTGTAAATTTTATGGAGGCGGGGCCGGAACACGAGGGAAATGGCCACAATGACCGGGATCACCAAGGCGCTCAGCAATCCCAGTTTCCAGTTCAGAAGCAGCATGGCGCCCATGACGAGAACAATGGTCAGACCGTCACGGATTACGCTGAGCAGGAACTGGGTGAAAAACTGGCTGATGCGGGTGGTGTCACTGGCCACATTGGTAATCAGCCGGCCTGTGTCATGCGACTCGAAAAAGGCCATGGACAAGGATTCAATGTGAGAAAACAGGTCAATCCGAATTTGGCGGACCACCTGCTGGCCCGCCGACGCAATGACCCGGGTCTGAAACAGGTTGGCTAAGAGTCCTATCAGGGTGATCCCGAGGTATACGACACCGATCTCGACCAAGGGGGCCAGCACCGCGTTGCGCACAAGAAGGTAGCGGTCAATGGCGATCTTGACCAGGTACGGCTGAATGACCTGGGTGAGGTTGTAGACAATGACGAGCGCGATGACGCCGATAAACAGCCGGCTGTATGGCAGAGCATACACCAGCAGTTCCCGGATGGTCTGGGATGAGCCACTCTTGGCAGCGGCATTGCGCTGGACAGATTCAGCCATGGTTCTCACTTCCTTGCGATTGGATAGCATAGAGACGGGCATAGAAGCCGTTGTTTCTCAAAAGCTGTGCGGGGGTCCCATACTCGGCAATTTCTCCACCATCCAGCACGACAATGTGGTCGGCCAGACGCAGGGACGACAGCCGGTGGCTGGTGATAATCAGGGTGCGCCCTTTGCCATGCAGCGCCTGCAATGCCTCGAGGATTGTGCTTTCCGTCTTGCTGTCCACGGCACTCAGACTGTCATCCAAAATGACAATCCGGGAATGGCTCTTGATGAGCGCCCGCGCAATGGCGACACGCTGGCGCTGGCCGCCCGACAGAGTCAGGCCGTGCTCCCCCACCACCGTGTCAAATCCTTCCGGCATCGTCTGCACGGTCGCCAAAATGTTGGCGTCGTGCGCAGCCTGGTGAATTTGGGCCGGGTCTTCTTGCTCGACGGGAAAGGCGATGTTTTGGCCAATGCTGGATGAAAATAGAAACCCATCCTGCGGCACGTAGGTGATTGATTCCCGGAGGTCGGCCCGGGCCACGTCCCGAATGTCGACCCCGCCTATCGTGAGGGTGCCCGGAGGCGGGTCCAGTTCGCGCAGGAGGAGGCGGGAGAGAGTGCTCTTGCCCGCCCCTGTGCGGCCGACAATTCCTAAAGTGCTGCCTTCCGGCACCGTGAGGGAAATGTGGCGGAGGACGGGTTCGGATCCTTCAGGATAGGTAAAGGTCAGGTCATGGAATGCAATCGGCCCGTGAACGGGGACGGCATGGGGATTTTCCGGGTCCGTGATTTGGGGTTCGGCCTGCAGCAGGGTCTCAATGCGCAGCAGCGATGCGGAAGAGTTCTGGAAAATATTGATGACGTTGCCAAACTGCATGAGGGGACGCACCAGCATGCTCAGATAGACCGTGAATGCGACGAACGAGCCAATCGTAATCCGGTGGTCCAGCGTCAAGGCGCCGCCATACACTAAGGCGATGGCAAAGCTGATTCCGGTCAGCAGGGGAATCAGTGCCTGAAATGTGGTGTTGAGGCGCACAAGACGCATGGAATTTTCATAAATAATACCGACCTTTTCGGTAAATCTCTGAGATTCCACGGGTTCATTTCCGGTCGACTTGACTAGCCGGATGCTTTGCAGACTTTCTTCGGTCATGCCGGCCATGGCCGATAAGGTTTCCTGAACCACTCGGGACTGGCGGCGGATTTTAGGGCCCAGCTTGACCACTACGGCTGGGATCAGCAGTAGGGGGATGAGACTGACAAGAGTCAGCGAGACATTGATGTCCGCAATCGTCATGACCAGGGTAGCCGTGAATAAAAACACCGCCTGCAGCGTCTGGTTGATCCCGCCTGCCAGGGCTTGGCGTATGGCGGGCACATCGTTCAAAACATGGGACAGCAGGTCGCCAACCGTATGCTGTTCGAAATAATGGGACTCGAGGTACTCCCAGTGCTCGAAGAGGCGGCGGCGTAAATCACCTTCGAAAAGCCGTGCCAGCTTTCCAACGGTGAACTGGCCCACCCCAAACAGCGCGACATAACCCATAGAGATCAGCGCAATCTCGGCTGCGAAGCGCTCAATCATAAGAGGAGTGATGCCCGCACGGAATTGGTCAATGAAATTCCCGATGATGCGGGGAATTTGAACCTGCAGCACTTTTGACAATCCGATGGTCACTATGGCCATGAGATACTGGCCGAGATGGTCCCGGAAAAAATGGCGAATCAGCTTTTGGCCCATAATGCTCCGCACCTCAAATCTAGCCTGCGATATCGTGCGCCTGCTCGTCGTATCAAAACGTGGAAAAAATGATAGGTCAGCGGGAAACCCGCTTTATCCCAACACAGCCGGTACTCACTCAGGGATTACCGGCGCAGCCTGAAAGTGCCCGGTAAAATGAGGGCGGCCAGACATGCAATAAAATTCCTCTTCATTGGTACTCCGGAATGACACAGCATTCCACAGTACCAAAGAACAGGCTAGAGTCATGTTACCACAACCGGCCCAGTCACGCCCGCCGCCGCCAGCAATTCGGGCGGCAGCCTAATATTGCGGACACTTCGCGCTGACAGGTATTATGGCATGGGCGGAGTTTCATAGCTTGCGCTTATGCCGCGAAAAACCTTCACAGTGCTGAAACCACCCGGTTTGTAATCATCAAAGTCAGGGCAGTCCGGGGATGGGGTCGGCAGGGACTCCCGAACATGCCAGGCCGGTGAAATCTGACGTTATCGACTCGCCCGCCTGGTCCCGTGACCAACGTCCAGCCCAGCAACAATCTTCAACAGCAAGGGCAGGATTTTGTGGAGGCCGGGGAAGCCGTGGTGCGGCGCAAGACCCGATGTGACCCGCAGAGCATCGGCGCGGGCCCAATTTCGGGCCAGAGCCGCCATCCCAAACGCATCATGATACGCCCGCAAGGTGGCGGTTTGTTGGGTCCGTTCGGCCAATACAGTCAGCGCTGGGGTTTGTGTAGATAGAATGATGACACCAGCCGATTTCGGATCCCGTGGTGGGTCCACGACAGGGTGAGGAAATCTTTTCCATGAAAGGACTGGTGTCCCCTGCCACAATCCGATGGTCACTATG
>JAKAAS010000123.1 GCA_021802225.1 Bacillota bacterium | reverse complement strand
ATAAGAGATATCTGTTTCGATTAACAAATTCTTTTTGCTGATTAAGTCTTCCATAACAGCCTCCTCGTGTAACATAACACTGTTTTGTTTATGGTGCAAGTTTCCTCCACTTCCCGACTCCGGATGGCACCGCGTAGATCAGATAGCGCACCACGATCCGCATGTGAACCCTGTCAGCACCAAAGCCTTAGCAGCCCGGAGCTCGCGGACAGCCACCGGGAAAAATTTGCGGCACAATGCTTTCGGGAGCCCGAAGTGGCGAATAGCAGGTACCAAAAGCTGTCATAGGGAATTGTCCGTGGTCCGCAATTTTGCTGCGGAAATGGTCACAGGATGGCCTGGCCGCAAGGCGGGCGCCTTCGGGGCGTAAGACGCCGGGCAGCGGAATCTGGCCTCGCCAGCCCGCTTGTTGGCGGATGGCGTACAATGTCTGAAAAGCCGCGAAAAACCGCGGCTTTTTCTTTTACTCGTGCAGGAGGGAAAGTTCGGTTGAAGGATCAAAAGCGTACAGCCGCTGCACGTTCAGTTTCATGGCGATAGTGTCCCCCACACGACCGTTCCAGGCATTGTCTGCGCGGGCAATCATTGACTGTCCTTCTACGGTGAGGTAAACAATGTGCTCATTCCCCATCGATTCAACAGCCTGGATTGTCGCATTTAACACAGGTTCGCTATCCAGTCCCTTGCCTAGAAAGATATCTTCGGGCCGCAGTCCCAAGGTCAGCGCGTTCGTGCTCAAGCGGGAGAGAGACTCGTGGATGCGGTCGGGCAATTCGAAGGACTGGGAGCCGACTTGAAGCGCGCTCCGGTCGCCATGAGCCACCACAGTCCCTTTGATAAGGTTCATTGCGGGGGTGCCCACGAAGGTCGCTACGAACTGGTTGGCCGGATTGTTGTACACCCTGTCCGGTGTATCCACCTGCTGCACGACACCCTCGCGGATCACCGCAATGCGGGTCCCCATGGTCATCGCTTCAGTCTGGTCATGTGTGACGTAAATAATGGTGGCCTCAAGCCTCTGATGCAAGTTCTTTAGCTCGACCCGGGTTTGTGTCCGCAGCTTGGCATCAAGATTGGAGAGCGGCTCGTCCATCAGGAACACTTTCGGTTCGCGCACAATGGCCCGCCCCAATGCCACCCGCTGCCTCTGCCCACCTGACAGCTCTTTCGGTTTACGGGAGAGGAGCTGGTCGAGACCCAAAATCTCTGCGGCTGCCTGCACATGCTGGTCGATATCCTTTTTGGGGCTCTTTCGCAGTTCCAGGCCAAAAGCCATGTTCTCATAGACCGTCATGTGCGGGTACAACGCATAGTTTTGAAACACCATGGCAATGTCGCGGTCCTTAGGGGGCTTGTGGGTGACGTCTTCATCTCCGATGAAAATCTCACCGGACGTTAGCTCCTCAAGACCGGCGATCATCCGCAAAATGGTGCTCTTGCCGCAGCCGGATGGCCCTAAAAACACCAGAAATTCCTTGTCGTGAATGTCCAGATTGACATCATGGACCGCTTCCACCGTTCCGTACCGTTTGGTCACGTGCTGCAATACCACGCCAGCCATATTCATTCCCCTTTTGGTGATATCTGAATGGCCATTCAATGTGAATTCCCATTTCCTGCCCCGAAGCCCACGGCACCCGCTCTCCGTGCATGATGACTTCTACCGGCCATCCGTTCCTTCATTGTACTTCAGTGGGCTTGCCAAACCACAGAAGATAGAGAGGCATTTGCCCCAAAAAGTTCCAACTGCCGGCACCGACTTGTTCATAGCAAAGGGGAATGGAGAGACTTTTTGTCTCTCCATTCCCCCTCCCACGGCCCTCGGATTACGGGCGGCGCCGCCACTCCGGTTCATTGACCGCATTGACCGCGTGCCCTCTCAGAGCCTCGGCGATGTTGCCCACCGCATCTTGCGTCATTCGCATCCGGGTCTCCCACGTCGTCGTGCCGACATGGGGGGATAAGATCACCTGGGGCATCGCTATAAGCTCCTGAGAAATCCGCGGTTCATACTCGAAGACATCCAAAGCTGCGGCAGCAATCTTCCCCCCCAAGAGGGCTTCTATGAGGGCGGCCTCGTCCACACAGGGACCCCGGCTGATGTTAATGAGCGATGCCGTCGGCTTGCACTGCGCCAGAGCCTCCCTGCCAATCAAATGACGCGTGGAGGGGCTCAGCGGAGTCATTACCACAATGAAGTCGGATACCGCGAGCAGCCCGTCAAGTGAGGTAAACCCGCCGTGGCCAGGCACGGGGCCATGCGGGCGCGTATAGAAAACTTCAAAGCCCACCAGCCGGAGCAGGTCCGCCAAGCGCTTGCCCACCCGCCCATAGCCCACCAGTCCCACCTTCTGGCCATGAATATCATGCGCCATGGAAGGGCTGGCAAATACCGGGTTGGCTTCGCCCTCGCGGTTTTGCTGGCGCATAGCCACCGTGTGCGGCACCACGTGCCGGAGCAGGGCCAAAACCATCGTCAGTCCCAGTTCAGCCGTCGCATCCACCACGGCCTCCGGGGTATGAGTGACCAAGATCCCGAGGTCCGATGCGGCTTCCACATCAATGTAATCATAGCCCGTACCATATGACGATACGACCATCAAGGCCGGCATCGACTCCAATTGTTCCCGTCCTAAGGGATATTCCGGTTTAGTGATGAGCCCGTGGAGATGTTGGCTCTGCTCCGAATCAGGAATGCCAAATGACCATTTCTCTTGTGGGGCAGGCAGCTGTTCCCACCCCACCAATGGCGCAACCGCCTGACACGCATATTCTTGAACCATGATGCCTCCTCTTGGCCCGTGCAGCTTTCGCCTGCACGGGCCTAACCAGATTATAACGGGTCTATGACAGTCGGACTTTCCCAGACTCACGGGGCGCGCTGGCTGCCGGCTCCCGGTGACTTCTTACCAGCATGGTGAGAATGGCGGAGACAATCAGACACAAAGACATAAAGAGAAATCCGTCGTTGGGTTTTCCGGTCACGGCCGCCAGGTAGCCAACAAAGTAGACCCCGACAAACGACCCCAAAGCCCCCATGCTGTTAATCATAGCCATAGATTCTCCCGAAGCGCTGCGGGGAATGATATCGGGAATAATCGCAAAATACGGACCGTACGGAGCATACATGCATCCCCCCGCAATCACCAGCAGAAGCATCGCCAGAACGAAGTTATGCACGCCAATGGCAAAGGACGCATACATCGCAATGCTGCCGATAATGAGAAATGGCCATACAAAGATTTTGCGGTTGAGACTCTTGTCAGCAAAATAGGATGCTCCGATCATCAGCACAATCGCCAGCAGATACGGCAGGGCGCTAATCAGTCCGGTCATGCCAATGCCCAGTCCGGAAGCCGCTTTCACTATCGAAGGCAGCCAAAGAATGAAACCGTAAATTCCTGCGCTCCACAAGAAATACTGGCCGGCCAGCAGCAAAACATCGCGCGACTTCAGGGCCGTCCAAAACTGCTGGGGTTTGGCAAACTCCTTTTGCTCCCCGGCCAGTTCCTGGCCGAACTCCTTCTTTTGCGCCTCACTGAGCCAGCCGACATCCTGAGGCCGGTCCTGAATCAGACCCCACCACACAAAGGCCATGATAATTGAGGGAATCCCTTCCAGCACAAACATGGCTTGCCATCCGATGGCTCCAATCAAAAATCCCGATACCACCGACATCCACAGCACCGTAACCGGATTTCCGAGAATGAGAAAGGTATTGGCCCGTGCGCGTTCGGGTTTTAAAAACCAGTGAGTGTTGAAGACCAGCAGCGCAGGAAACAGCACACTCTCGACCGCGCCCAGCAGGAGGCGGTCAATAATCAGCAGGGTGATGTTGGGAAGCAATCCGGTGAGGGACGCGAGAATTCCCCAGAAAATCATTCCCCAAAAAATAATCCGCTTGGCGCTCTTCGTTTCAGCATAATGGGCGCCGGGAATCTGAAATAGAAAGTACCCGAGAAAGAACATGGCTCCAAGCAGCGCAGTGGTGCCTGCCGTGATATGCAGTGTTTTCGACAACCCCGCCGCCGCGCCGAATCCAAAATTTGCGCGGTCTACATACGCCAGACTGTATACAATGAAGACGATTGGGATAAGCCGTGCCCACCGCTGGCGGGCTCCTGTGGAATTCATCAAAGCTCACTCCTCTCTTAAGCCTATCGTGTGCGACCTTAGGATCGTTGCGTAGAATGGCGCGCTTTCAATACTCCCGGTAACCGGCTGTGGACTGGCGCGTGTGCTTCAGGATTGGCGATTCTCTGCAATAGACGCTGGGCAGCCTGCCGCCCCAATTCAATCGTGGGCTGTTCAACGGCGCTGATGCCACCCAAGACAAACGGCGCCCACGGCGGATCGTCAATGGTCATCAACCCGAAGTCCCCGGGCACGCTGTATCCCGCTTGCGTGATAGCCTGAACCGCCAGCAGGGCCGCGACGCTGTTGCCGCACAGCACAGCTGCCGGAATACCATCGCGGTTCTCGCGCACGCGGTGCAGAGTCCCAATCAAACCGGCAGGTTCGGCACTCTCGCGAATGAAGATGCGCACGTCCCGCCATGGCAGCGTACTCTGCTCCACCGCTTTCTTGCGTTCCCAGCGCGAGCTCACATCTTCGACAGCTTCGGTAACGTATAGCAGGTCGCGGTAGCCTTGAGCAAAAAGATGGTCCAAGGCCGTATCCACAGCCCCGTAGTTGTCCAGTCCCACCCGGTCCAGCTCAGAAACCCCGGAGAGCAGCCTGTCAACCAGAACAACCGGCACCTGGCGGTTTAAAACCGCCGTCAATGCCGGCGTGACCCGCATTGAACTGGGCTGAATCAGAATGCCTTCGACACGCTGATTCAGCAGGCGCTCAATCAGCAAGCTTTCCAGATGGGAGTCATTTTGCGTATTGCCAATCATCAGACTGTACCCCGCCTGGTTGATCTGGGTTTCCATCCCATCCAGGACTGCCGGCACGTAAGCATTGGTCAGATCTGCAACGACCGCTGCCACAAGCCCGCTCTTGCGCGTTTTTAACGAGCGCGCCCAGGCATTCGGACGGTAATCCAGCTCTTCAATGACCCGGGCAATGCGCTCCGCGGTCTGCGGAGCCAGGTTCCCCTCGACGCCGTTGAGGTAGCGCGACACGCTAGCCGGAGACACTTCTGCCTTGAGCGCGACGTCTGCAATGGTGATGCCTTTGGATTTCATGCGCACCTCCTGGAACGAAACCGATATCCGAAACCGATTTCATTATACATTCAATTCTGCTAAAAAGGAATATATGAATTTGGAGGATATTCCTGGGCGTTAGCCCATGGGAAACCTCACATTAATGTGGCCGTAACCAGATGATCATCGGGGCATCATTTCCGTATGCCATGCTTAAGGCTGTTCACTCTTGGACACTTGAATTCTGATCCTCTCCAAGGATGTGAAACGGCCATGATTTCTGATGAGACGACTATTATTCATATATCCGACCTCCACATCGACGGACTCGGGCCAAACCGCCAGATGTCTACTCAGGGCTGGCAGGCCATGGCGCATGCACTGCGGCGCTTGCATCCCGATTTAGTGGTCGTGACAGGAGACCTGACAACCCATGGCAGTTGCCATATCGAGCATCTCTACCAGGCACGCGAGTTCCTAGACAGCATTGGGGTAGACTATCTAGTGATTCCCGGCAATCACGACTTGTCTCCTTCCGCCGACGAATGCTATGAAAATGTCCCGTGGAAACACACTAGGTTTTGCCAGGTCTTCTCGCAGTCTCCAGCCGTGGCCCGGACCATGGGCCCTGTCTCCGTCATAGGTTTAGCCCTCAGGGAAGGCGATCCAGACGGAGCGTTAAGGAGCTTGCAGTCCGCTCTCGCCGCTGCGCCAGGGCCCGTTCTGGTGTTTGGCCATTACCCCTTGCGCACTGTGCGGACGCAAGGCGTCCTGTCTGCATTTGGTTGGACACAGTATATTCCCGGGACCCTGCCGGAATTTCGGCGCATCTTGAAGTCCGCGCCGCAGGTGCGGCTGTACGGCTGCGGCCATGTACACGCGGCGTCTGTTATGGCCATCACCCCGTCTCTGGCGCAAATCTCCGCAGGCGGACTCGGTCCCGGCCCCAGCCAATTTTGGCTTTATAAAATCACATCTGCTGACCTCGCATTTTTTTCCATGCTAGCTGAAGGCCCGCCCTTATT
>JAKAAS010000122.1 GCA_021802225.1 Bacillota bacterium | reverse complement strand
CTTCCAATCGCATGGGGGGGGGGGGGTCCAGAGAAAAAACCCTTCGAGACTGCCAGTCGTGTGATTGACCGCCTTGTCCAACCCACCAACGCCAGCCTCGAATATCATGACAATGAATCCACTTAATCCCGCTGTTAATCCTAGAATAGGTCGCAACGCGCATTGGAAGTATATGCATCCATCAGGCCACTTGCGACCGCCGGGCCAAGCGCAGCTGGGTGAATCGCCGTGGCGCCAGTCGGCCTCCTGCTACGGTGTGCGGCCCAGAAAAAGCAAACAGCTCACCACATGATGTGGAAAGCTAGGGGTTTTACGGCGTGTCTGATAAATGTATAATAATAGCGAGGAACTGTTGGTCAAAAAGGGAATCAAGTGTCATGCCCGAATGCGGCTGAGAGTACTTTCGTTGCTTTTTACCATTTCTGTACCATTTGACGTCTTCCATTCGCTGAGAAGAGCGCTTAGGCCTGGTTGACTTATGGTGCGTAACCATTCGCAACCCGGGCCCAGCTTTTTCCTCTCGGTGTGTTTCGTCGTTTAGCGATGGTATTGGACACGGTGATGGCCAGCGAAAATTACTGACCGAAGCCTATGCAAATTCTGTACGCAGACAATTGCGTAGCCTTTTAAACCCGCGGAACGTGGGTCCATGGGAATTAACGGGGTACCTGCGCTGGGATTCTCCGGCCAGAGAATGACCCTTATTAGCCGGCCCAAAGCCATGACTGATGAGGGAGCACGAAACGGTGCGAGAAAGGATGCCACTAACCGGTGCGCGTGTTGAAATTTGGTGGAACGTCAATGGCGACGGCCCAGACGCGGGCCTTGGTCATTGCCAAGATTGCACAGGAATGGCGGAGCGATCCAGAGGTTGCGGTGGTAGTCTCTGCAATGGGACGCATGGGCTCCCCGTATGCCACCGACAGTCTCTTAGGCCTAGTGCAGGACGCGACGATAAGCGCCCGGGAACGGGATCTGCTGCTGACCTGTGGGGAAACTATTGCGGCCGTCACCTTGAGCGGAGAATTGGCCAGCCAGGGGATTCCAGCGGAAGCGCTGACTGGCGCCCAGGCAGGACTCCGCACGACCGATGACTTTGGGCGGGCCGAAGTGACGGCGGTCGTCCCTGACCGAGTACAAGCGTTGTGGGAGAAGGGATGCGTTGCGGTTATCGCGGGATTCCAAGGCGAGACGGCCCTGCGCGAGCCAACGACATTGGGCCGAGGCGGATCGGATACCTCGGCAGTGGTCTTGGGCGCAGCACTCGGCTGCCCGGTTGATATCTATACCGATGTTCCCGGGATTTTTACAGCGGATCCCCGGGTCGTGGCAACAGCCGCCATTTTACCGGAGGTCGCCTATCACGAAGTGCTCGAAATGGCTGTAGCGGGTGCCAAAGTCATCCATCCCCGGGCGGTGTCCGAAGCGTTGACCCACCAAGTGCCGGTGCGCGTACTGTCAACGTTTGACGGCCGCGGAGGAACCATGATCCGCCAGCGTCGGCGACCGCTCCTCCACCAACAGGAGAAGGCCGTTACCGGCATCGCGCACCAGACGGGCCTCATCTCTCTCGCGGTGCACGCCGACAATTCCGACCCCATCCGCATGGTCCTCGATGGGCTGAGTGCGGCTGGAATTACGATTGACATGATCAATCTGTTTGGAAGAGATTTTTATTGTGTCATCGAGGGACGTTTTCGTCCTCAGGTGGAAATGTTGTTGACGGTCCTGCCCTTGCATTGGGAAATCAAGGACCCGGTTACCAAGGTCACTGCGGTGGGCGAGGCCATCAGCGAATGGCCGGGCGTCATGCTTCAGATTACGGAAGCGCTGGCCCGTGCTGCCATCCCGATTCTTCAGACCTCTGACTCTCTTTACACCATCTCGCTGCTGGTAGATGAGGAGCAAGGAGTTCGGACCGTTAATGCGCTGCACGACTTCTTTCAGCTGTCTAGCGGGCTGGGGGCGCCGCTCTGAGGAAATTTGGCGTTCTGTCCGTGAAACGAGGCCAAAGCGCTAAGTTAACCCAGAGACAACTTATTCCTCTACGCGGAATTGCAAGCCATCCTGCACGATTCCCATGAGCTTTGCCACCGCCTGACTTTCACAAGTTGAAGCGGTGAGGCGCGGAGGTCCTCAGAAGTTCGCGGTGTTACGACCGCCGCGCCAGTCTTAACTAGACCTCCCCCAAAGCATCGATTCGGACTGTCTATCGCCTAAGACGGCGAACCCGCGGGCATTATGTTCAAGGAATTCGGGATGCGGTTTCGCGCAATCGGACGAAAACCATCCCTTGTCTGATCTATGTAGGTGATGACCCCCAGCGTGGACTATACATCGCCAATATTTGCTCTACAATGAAAATATTCGGCCTGGTTCTGATTAAGCAACATAGGCCGAGCCCAGCCGAGCGACGCATTTTGGGGATCCAACTCACAAAACCCCCGCACGGCGGGATGCTCATTAAGGGGGAACCTGACCATGCCAAACAACTTATTAGCCGTGCAAGACTTTTATCCCGAGGATTTTTCATGGTGTTTCGGCTGTGGCCGCCTAAATCCTTCGGGCCACCACTTCCAGACACGGTGGAGTGGGGACACCACATTAACGGAATACCGTCCACAGCCCGAACATATGGCGATCCCAGGATTCGTCTACGGAGGATTGCTCGCATCGCTCATCGACTGCCACAGTACGGGTTCCGCCTCCTTGGCCTTCTACCGCCGCGACGGACATGAACTGGGCGAGTCAGCCCCCGTGCCCCGGTGCGTCACCGCCTCGCTCAAGGTTGACTATCTCAAACCCACGCCTCTAGGACCCCTGCTCAGCGTCGTGGGGCGGGTCAGCGAAATTGGCCGAAAAAAAGTCATCCTGAACAGTGAGTTGTGGGCTGATGGGCAATTGTGCGTTAAGGGAGAAGCCGTCTTGGTGCTGGCCCCCGACTCCATGATCAAAGGAATCTAAAACCGATATTTCGGCCGCCAAGCCATAAGGCATACCCTTCCAAGGAAGAGTATGCCTTATCCGTCTAGCAAGCCCTGCCGCACTAATATCTAAAATCCCGTCAGGGGGGTTCCATCCGTGTGTTCAGTCCCAGACCTGGTGGGCGATGTCCACGACGCGGCGGAGCTTGTCCCACTGCTGGTCTTCAGTCAGCAGATTGCCCTCTTCCGTTGAGACAAAACCACACTGCGGGCTGAGGCATAGCTGGTCCATGGCGACATAATGCGCCGCCTCGTCAATGCGGTGCTTGATATCCTCCACTTTTTCCAAATCGCCGAACTTCGTGGTGATGAGCCCCAGCACAATTTGGAGATCGGGCCGGTGTACGAACCGAAGAGGTTCGAATTTCCCAGCACGGTCTGAATCATACTCAAGGAAAAAGCCGTCAATATTCAGCCCGTCAAACAGCGTTTCGGCCACGGGTTCGTATCCGCCTGATGCGATCCATGTCGAGCGGAAGTTTCCCCGACAAATATGCATGGTAATTTTCATATCACTAGGCTTTTGGGCCACGGCCTGGTTAATTGTCTGGGCGTACTGCTTCTGCAATTTGTCTGGATGGAGTCCGCGGGCCTGTAATTCTTCTTTCTGTTCATTGGAACAGAGGTAAGCCCAGGCCGTATCGTCCAGTTGCAGATACCGGCAGCCGACATCATAAAAAGCCTGAATCGCCTTGCGGTAGGCGCCCGCCAAGTCGCTGAAGAACGCGTCTTCATCGCCATATACGGTCTGGTCCATTACGCCCTGGAAATGCAGCATGCTGGGACTGGGAATAGTCATTTTGGCCGTGTGGGACCCGGCAACGCTGCGGAGAAACGCGAAATCCTTGAGCATGGGATGGCCCCCAAATCAGGTTTTCCGACGATTTTGATGGAACGCGACTTGGTTTGGGTCTGGTGGAACTGAATCCCGGAACCACTGTCAGATCCTTGAACTCCCACAAGATTTTCCAGAAAGTCAAAATGCCGCCAAGCCCGGCGAAATTCACCATCGGTTACCGCTTTCAGTCCCACAGCTTTTTGAAGATCCACAATTCTGATAATTTCTTCGTCTTCAATTCGGCGCAGCTGTTCCGCCGGCAAAGCGCCCGCTGCTGCCGCGCCTGCTTTATGCGGTCCGTCCGCAGCAGGCTTCCCACCTGGTCAGCCCTAAAGGGCTGCTCTTGGCGCCACTGAGAGTGCCCCGACCCGTTAGTCATGTTCCGCCGTCTTTCTCTCTTCTTGCTCATGCTGATTTGTCTGGACGGGCATCCACGCCGCCCCCTCAGAAAACAATAGGGATATGGTAGGCTTCTTGCCCTGCCTTTGCAACTGCACAGCCTGACTGCCAATTTTTAATCACAGACCGACAGCCGCACCAACCCCGGTCAAGCGGCGGTCTCCCGTGAAGGTGGAATAGGTAAGGTGTGCTCTCATCGGGAGAGCACACCTCAAGCGGCCTTCTTCCCCATCGGTAACCCAAAAGGTGTGCCGCCGCTATTTTATAAATCCCCTGAGGTGTCAGCGCGCCTGCCGGAGCAGCGCAAAAGCGCCGGGAGACTCTGGCCTCATTGACCCGTCTGGCAGGAGAGTCCAGTAACTCCATGCCAATCGGCGCTTTTCGGCCGCAATGCCGATCCGGTAATTCCCACGCCGGCTGGCCCGCTTGGCTGGCGACTCGCTTTCAATCCGGTACACATCGCAGCGCTTCACTTCTCCTCCGATTCCCGCAGCGTACGAGGCGATCCGCGCGCGAAACTCTGGGGACATCACATCCTGCTCGCAAGGAATCCAGTGGGATTTCTGGATCACAAACAGGAATCCTCCGATCACAATCCCCAAGAGGGCAAGACTGGACATAGACAGAAGCGCCAGCCACATCACAGTCCTCTGGAATTTATACCAAAACCAATAGGCGCTCACGCTCATTCCTCCCACTTGCTTAATTCGACAGAGGAATTAAGGATTCCTGCCTTGCCAGACAGCCGTACGTGCCTGAGTTCACCTTAGGGTGCACGCTTGGCTGTCAGGGAGGATGCGCCATGTAGGCGCCACACCCGGAGGAAATGTGGCGCACCCCGTGTCTCAAGGTTTTTCAGCGACCGCCACCAACCGGTATTTGATGAAGTGCCCAGCCACAATAATGCCGTGCGCCAACTGTGGCGACTGGAGAAATTCCAAAGCCTGACGGCCTTGCGGCGAGTTTGGTGAAACGGGAGACAGCCACTCCTCGGGCGTCATGGCTTCCTCGGACACGCGCAGGTAGAGCAGGTTAAGCCCCGCGCCAGCCATCAGCGCAGCCCATTCGTTGGCCGACCGCGCCCTATAATGGGAATCGTCCCGCAGGCGTTCCACCCGGTTTACATCTCCGATCGCACCCTGCGGGGCGGTCATATCCGAGATCCCCACACGTCCCCCAGACTTGATGACGCGGTGGCATTCCTCCAAAAACCGCGACAAATCCTGAAAGTGGTGAGCTGCCCTTCGGCATGTCACGCCGTCGAGCGCATCGGCTTCCCACGGCAAGCCGTGGACGTCGCCTACAACCCAGTCCACAGCCAGTTGGCGCTGGGCTGCCAGACCCCTCCCTTCGTCAATCATCTCGGGCGTCATGTCCATTCCCGTCACCTTGTATCCCCTAGCAGCCGCTGCCAGTGCTGTATGCCCGGTGCCGCAGGCCGCGTCCAGGACCTGGCTTCCGGGCGCCAGATCCAGCGCCGCCAGCAATTCCTCCAAATCGGCGCCACGGGCATGGCGTGCACTCTCGGTGTAAGCACGGTGATGCTGCCCAAAGTACTCTCGAATTTTTCGAGTCGACTCATCCATGGCCTAACCCCCTGTCTTCTGCCTAAAACTATGATACATTCTGATTTAGGGACAACAGATGAGTAGTTGACACTATCACAGTGCAGGATGTGCATGCCATGAACGTTCCGGTACCAGAAATCGATGCATTGGACCTGCATCTTCTGATCTCGCTCGCGGAAGGAGAGACCCTAGCTGGCGCAGCCCGGCATCTGAGCCTTTCGCCATCTGCCGTTTCTCACCGCCTCACGCGGCTTGGCCAGCGTCTGGGAATTCGCCTGACCGGGAATTCCGCGACCCGGGCGCCAAAATGGGTCCTCCAAGAGGCGCTGCCGTGGCTCAAAGCCAGTCTCGCCAATTTGGAGCAGGCCCGACAAATTTTGGTGGCCCCCAGGGCCGAGC
>JAKAAS010000121.1 GCA_021802225.1 Bacillota bacterium | reverse complement strand
AACTGACCGGGATATTTGGCTCGTGATCGGGCGGTCTGCAGACATACTCAAACTGCCTGAGGCATTGGCCCATAGCTTTGGAGGGCGACAGTGCACCGTGGGGCTCTCTGCTCCGCATAACGACCCAGCGGAAATTCACACGTCGTTTGCCGAGGCCTATGACGCCTCACAGGTGGCCGGGCACGTGTGCGGGACCCACCCCCAAAGCTACGAGAAGCTGGGCGCCTACCGGTGGCTTCTGGCTACGGCGCCGGATGTGCTGCAGCGGCTGGTGATTCATCCGGAGCTTGACGCCTTGCTGGAGAGCGAACATAGCAAAAGCGCCGACGCTCTGTTGATTACCCTGGAAGCTCTGCTCACGCTTAACGGGTCCAAACAGGACGTCTCCACGGCATTGGGTATTCACCGGCAGACGCTCTATTCCCGCATCCGGACCCTCAAAGCATTGCTCGGAGAAGATTTCATGGTCTTTGAACGCCGTGTGGCTTTGGAAAATGCGATCTTAGCCTACCGTTTTCTTAGCAGCCAGCAGCACGAGGCTCCTTTGCCTGCGGTACCTAAGCCGCGATAAGCGGGCATAAACGGGCAAGACCCTGGCGGCATCCCGAAAACCAGCTGCTACCAGAGTCCCAGACATTCAAGTCGAGCGGCTTACGCAGACATCTTGGTCCCGCCGCTCTGCGCTGATGATTTCACCAGAAAAGGAACCAATGCAGCCGCAAGCGCTAGAACAGCCACCACCCCAATCCACAGTCCTGGGGCTGCAATCACCAGCGGGCCCACGAGAACAGGAATGACGGCCACCCCGATATTGGAAGCCATGCTGAACCCTGCCGTCGCGATTCCCGCGTTGGTGCGCGAGCGGGCCCTCTCTGCAGAAGACTCCAGAGCCAAGGCGTACCAGCCGTTGCTGAACAGGCCGAAGAGCAGGAACGAGGAGTCCAGGCCAGCGGTTGACGCAGAGAGGGTGCCGGTCAACAGCAAGCCGGACAGCACCAGAAAGATGAGAGTGAGCACTCCCAAGAGACGCGGCAGCTGGCGGAAACTCGATGGATTCTCCCCCACCCAGCCAAAGACTATCGCCCCCAGGGCTGAACCCAGAAATGTCAGCCCTGACAGCAGACCTCCTAGGGCGGCAGCGTTCTCCACGCGCAGGTGAATCAGCGCGCTGGTGCTGACAGAACCCAGCATGACACTCATGGAGGCGACCACAAAACCAATGACCCACCACCATGACATGACCAGCCGCGTCGTGCCCAGAGCCCTTGGATTTAGGGCAGAGGTTGCCGGCAATTGCGTCCACAGCCATATCCCGGAGACGGCGTTCACCCCCACCGCCAGCCATAAGTCGGTGGAAGGAGCCATGGACGGCCCGGCAAAAGAGCCAATGGCCATTCCCAAAAAGAGCATGCCGATAACCATGCCCGTTCCCAATTTCAGCTGCCGCACTTGACCGAGACGCAAAACGGAGCCGATGGGCGCGATGAGAAACGGATAGGCTACGGCTGCGATGATTTGCCCTGCCAGGGCCAAAGAAAAATTGGTCGAGAGCGCGCGCACTCCGAGTCCTATGACAGTCAGAACAATAGCGGTTTGCAGGGCGGGTCTAGGTCCCGACTTGGCTACCCAGTAACCCGCAGGCAGCGCCCCCGCGATCATGGCGTAGCCGTACAGAGAAATCAGCAGCAGCACTAAAGTGAGGGATGTGTGAAAACGCCCTATGAGATAGGGCACCAGCGGGGCTAAAATAAACCAGCCAAAGCCCAGCGTCAGCGAGAACAAAGCATAAGGCCATAGCATGTGTCCTTCGCGGGTTTGCGACAAAAATATCAGTCCTTTCGCATTTTTCTTGTTGATTGTACACGGATCCATGGGAGATTGCCAAGAGTTTCAGGGTCTTTGGGATAGCAATCATCTCAATGACCAGTCCGCGCGCCCTCTAGCATGCGCGACCACCTTGGATCGGGCGGGGGGTAACGGTGGTCGTGCCGTGCCCCGCCTGTTTTGCGGCCCTTTAGGCCCTAGTGAATCTGGCCGAGGCCCCCTATGCTGGTGGGAGATTTGGGAAAGTGGCGGATGCTGCCGCTGGAAAGGACACTCATGGCCATCATCAACCAAATGGAACTGACTGCCGCAGTTTCCGTGATAGCGGGCGTTATCGGCGCCATGCTGGGATTGGGCGGAGGCATTTTGCTTGTCCCCATTTTCACTTTGCTGTTTCATATTCCCTTCCGGCTGGCTGTAGGTGCGTCGACGCGGCCGTAGCTTATGTGAAAGATGGCATGACAAATTTGCGGCTGGGAATGTTTCTGGAAATTGCGACCACAACCGGGGCGGTTATGGGAGCCTACCTGGCCGGGGTGCTGTCGACCCGCATTCTGTACGGGCTATTCGCCGTGATGCTCGCTTATTCGGCGTACGCGCTGATCCAGCAGCGGTCCGAGGAGCTGCCGCACCTGCAGCACAGCCACCCGCTAGCGCGCCGCCTGCGTCTAGCCAGCTATTATCACGATGCGGTGTTGAAGCGGGATATTTCCTACAAGGTCGGCAATCCTTACGGAGGACTGTCTCTGATGTGGGTGGCAGGGATCTTGTCCGGCCTATTGGGAATCGGCAGCGGGCTTCTCAAAGTGATGGCACTCGACGTGGTCATGAAACTCCCCATGAAAGGCTCTACGGCCACCAGCAATTTCATGATTGGCGTGACTGCAGCCGCCAGCGCCGGGGTATACTTCGCGCGCGGCGATATCCGTCCCCTCATCGCGGCACCGACGGCCCTGGGCGTTCTGTTGGGCGCGGTGATTGGCACGAAGATCATGGAGCGCCTAAAGAACAGGACGCTCCGGTACATCTTCTTTCCCGTGCTCTCCATTGTGGCGGTGGAAATGTTCTTGAAAGCGCTATGACATTCAGCAGTAGGTGCCAAGTGAAGAAAACTCCGACCGATCCACCCACGGGGTCCGGGTCCCCGCCCCGGTATTCGGACGAAATGATTCCCCTCATCAGCCGCGTACTGCGGGCGGGCGTTATGGTGAGCAGTTTAGTCCTGGCGGCGGGTCTCGCACTATTCATCAGCCAGAGCCCCGCGATCCCTCCCATAGGTCCTGTAGCGCTCACACGTTTCGCCCTCAACAGCGTGCATGGCGTGTCCCACCGCGACCTCGTCATCATCACCGCCGGCCTATGGATTCTAATCCTTACGCCAGTAGCCCGGGTGGCGATGGGGCTGTGGGGTTATATGAAGGAAAAGGACCGCGCCCTCACGGTGACGACCAGCTATGTCCTGGCCGTGCTGATTGCCAGCTTCTTTCTTGGCCGATCGTAGCAGGTAGGCCCCTGACGGCTTGCAGGACCTGCCGCATTGTCGTCAGGGGCGGACAATGCGTGGGTGGCAGCCGTGTTCTGACGTGCCCTCTCTACTTGCGCTCGTTGCCGATATGTCTCTCACGGACAGCCCAACCGGGCTGGGCGGGATAGTGTGAACCCCGGGCTTGTGCGATGATAATGGGTGACGGCCACAAGAAATGATGGAGGTAGCATTGAAACCTGTCACACGTTTGTTTCTTATTGCTACGGGATGGACACTGGCATCGTATATGGCGTCGAGCTTCATTGGCGCGTGGTTCTGGGACATTGGCACAGGCCTCACGGCCATCATTACCTTCTATGCAGTCCTGTTTGCGGTGATGATCGCGGCGTTTGGCATGGCCTCAAGGATTCGGGGACGCATGAGTTCACCCCGCCTCATGGCATGGGGCATTGTGATGAATGTGCTCTATCTGGGGCTGCTGCTTGGTCTCAAGACGAAGGCGCGTGACTACTATATTCCCCTGGCCCTGCTTGAAGGTCTGTCGGCCAGTTTTTATTGGCTGGCGCTGTTTGTTCTGGCCGCTTCGTGGGTCGAGACCGGGCAGGCCGCCTGGTACAACGCCTGGACCGGAACACTGGAGGCAGTGCTGGGCCTGGTGATCCCTCCCCTGAGCGGATGGCTCATTGCCAGCGTGCCGGGAATTTCCGGCTACCGGATTGTATTTGCGCTGGCTCTCGCCAGTTTGCTGGGATCTTTAAGCCTTATTATTGGGGGCAAGAAGCCTCCGGATAAAATTTCCCCCACAAGCGAGCGTGCCCTGCCCCCTGTCATTCCTGGCTGGCGGCGGCTCTTATGGAGCTTTTGGGCATTAGGCATGCGAGACGGAATGTATTTCTTTGTCCCTAATCTCCTGTTGTATATTGTGACCCGCAGCACTTTGGTCCTAGGTCTGTTTGTCGCTGCGCAAGCCGCACTGGAAGGGCTGGTGTTTTGGGGCTTGACACGCTGGTCTTCGGCGCGGCTGATGAGCCTGGGGTTAGCCACCGTTGTTTCTGCGCTGGCCGTCGGGATTGCGGCACAGCCGTTGACCGGGGTGACCATCTTTGTCCTCGGGATTGTGGTGGGGGTGGCCTATCCCCCATACAAGGTCGCGCTGGAATCTGCGGCCTTAGCCGATATCAATCAGTACAGCCGCCATGAAGGCGACCGGATCCAGTTGACCGGCATTAAGGAAGTCTGGATCAATACCGGACGTCTGATGGGTCTCGCGCTGCTTCTAGGAGTGCTGGCGGTATTTCCGCGGTTTCCGCTGGTCGATATCCGCTGGATTTTGGGCGGGTGGGTCATTTGGCCCATTGTCATATGGTGGTCTTACCGCAATTTTGCCCGGCAAAGTACGGCGGTTTGACGCGTAGGGGAGAGCTGTTTGCTGCCCCAGGAGAACCAAAATAGGCCGTGAAGAAAATACCGGATTCGTCGGGAGATTTTGTATACTGAAAGCAGCGGCATTATGATGGTCTGCAGGATACGGAAGAGGGGGGCAGCAGATGGAAGCAGAATATCAGCAAGCCTATGATCAGTTTCGCTGGGATATTCCGCCGCGTTTCAATATGGCGCAGGGCTGTCTTGCTCACCCTCGGGACCAGGTGGCTGTGGTCGCAGCTGGCGCGCCCCCTGTCACTTATGGCGCTCTGGATGACCTTTCGGCGCGCCTGGCCAATGTGTTCAGGGCCCGGGGAATCTCACCAGGAGACCGTGTGGCGATTCTTCTCAGCCAGAGCTGGGAACTAGCCGTATCACACCTAGCGGCCTACAGGATGGGAGCAATTGCCGTCCCCTTGTTCTCTCTATTTGGACCCGACGCGCTGCTGTACCGCATCAACGACTGTGAAGCCAAGGTCATCGTGACTGACGCGGGGCATCAGGACATGGTGGCTGATCTTGTTGGCCAGCTTCCCTCCGTCCCGTCGCTGCAGTCAGTGCTGGTGACGGGAGCCCCTGTCCATCCGGGGCTGACCTCCTTTGACACGTGTCTTCTGTCAGCGGATAGCGCCTCCTCCTTCCATGATACCTCGAGTGAGGATCCCGCCGTCATCATCTACACCTCCGGCACTACAGGGGCCCCGAAAGGAGCCCTCCATGCGCACCGTGTCCTGCTGGGCCACTTGCCGGGGGTCAGCCTGTCTCACAACCTCCTGCCGCAGGCTGGTGACCGCATCTGGACGCCAGCCGACTGGGCGTGGATTGGCGGCCTCTACGACGTGCTCTTCCCTGCGCTGTACTGGGGAGTGCCAGTGTTGGCCCACCGGATGGATAAATTCGACCCGGAGGAAGCCTTTAACCTGCTGGCCCGTGAAGCTGTCCGCAACACGTTTTTGCCTCCGACGGCGCTTAAGATCATGCGCCGTGTCCCGGATCCCCAGAACCGCTATGATCTGCACCTGCGCAGCGTGGCTAGCGGAGGGGAGAGCCTGGGCGAAGAAACACTGGACTGGGGGCGCTCGACTTTCGGGCTGACTATCAATGAATTCTATGGCCAGACCGAGTGCAACATGGTGTTATCCAATTGTGCGGCGCTAGGCCAAAATACTCCATGGTCCGCAGGGGTCGCCGTGTTTGGGCACACGGTGGCCATTGTCACAGATCAGGGCGACCCGCTGCCCCCTGGGGACATTGGCACGATTGCCGTCAAACGCCCCGATCCGGTGATGTTTCTCGGATATTGGAAAAATGCGACGGCTACGGCGGAAAAGTTCCACCACGACTGGCTGATGACGGGGGATCTGGGATATCAGGACGAGTCGGGCCGGATCTTCTTTGTTTCGCGGGCGGATGATCTGATTTCTTCGGGCGGCTACCGCATCGGACCTGGTGAAATTGAG